>JAHJNP010000411.1 GCA_018820745.1 Gammaproteobacteria bacterium | reverse complement strand
AGGAGCCGCTGTTCGACACCGTCGACACGCTGACCGACACGCTGGCGATCTACGCCGACATGCTCACCGGCGTCACCGTCAAGCCGGATGCGATGCGCGCCGCGGTGATGCAGGGCTTCGCCACCGCCACCGACCTGGCCGATTATCTGGTGAAAAAAGGCGCGCCCTTCCGCGATGCGCACGAAGTCGTGGCGCGCGCCGTGCGGGCAGCGGACAGCAGCGGGCGCGACCTGGCCGAACTGTCGCTCGCCGAATTGCAGGCGTTCAGCCCGATGATTACGGACGACGTCTACGCCGTGCTGACGCTGGAAGGCTCGCTCGCCGCCCGCGACCACTTCGGCGGCACCGCGCCGGCACAGGTGCGCGCGGCCATCGCGCGCGCGCGTCGGCGCATGGCTTGAGGCGCAAAAACTCAGGCTGTTGCCAAAGGTGAATGCTCGCGGCAGATCCGCCGCACCTCGGGGCTGCTGAGCTTTTCCTGCATCAGCCCGCAGAAATAGCTGCGCGGCCCGATTCGCTGGTTGTGGCAACAGCTCGCGCACACGCCAAAGGTGTGCTTGCCGCTTTGCGCCTGCACCTGGGCCAGCACCTGCCGCAACACCACGATTGCTGAGGTCACCCGCGCCTGGCTCGCCGTCTGCACGATATCGCGCCAGGCGCTGCCGGCGCTCAGCGTCTTCAGCAGGGTGGTGCCCCCCTCGGCCAGGATCAGGCGGACCACCCGGCCATCGCGGGGATCGGCGTAGCGCGAGATCAACCGCCGGCGCGCCAGCACCAGCACCGTTTGCGACACCGTGCCCTTGGTCAGGCCGAGGTATTCGGTCAGCGCCTGCGGGGTATTGCTGAAACGATTGGCCTGGTTCAGGTAGAACAGCACCTGCAGGTGGACCGGCTGCAGCCCCTGCGCCGCGCCCGCCTGCCGCAGGTCGGCCCGGGTCAGCAGCGACAGCCGCTCGACCAGATCAAACAGGGTGAGCGCCTGGCTTTTCAAGTGGCCCCGTATATCCCGCGCCCAAAGGACAGAGGAGACCTCCGAGGGCACGCGAATTCATGAACCATCCGGCGCAATCAGAAGCGGACCATGACGCCGCCATGCGCGGCGATCAGCGCGGCCAGCTTGTCGTAGAGCGGCTCGCCGCTCTTGGTGTCGATCCAGCCGCCGCCCTGCGGCTTGAAGTGAAAGCCGCCCGAGCGCGCAGCGACCCAGATTTCGCGCGCGACGCCGTGGCGATTGATGATGATCTTGCTGCCGTCGTCGAGTTCAACCTCGATGATGCCGTCCGCCGGCGTCTCGAAATCCAGATCGGCGTCTTCCAGCGACTGCTCGATATGCGCCAGTGTTGCAGTGGCGGCCTGGTTGAACTCGGCCTCGCCTGATTCGCTTGTCGTCATGATGTCCCGTGCTAACATTTCGCGCATGAAACTGCGCACCCTATATATAGTGTCCCTGTTGCTGTGCGGGCTCGGTCTGACTGCCTGCGGCTCCAAGGGTGACCTGTATCTTCCCGAAAATCCCCCCGCACCGCAACGGACGTCCAATTGAATACCCTGCATCGCATTGATGGCCGCCTCCATCTGGAAGGCGTGGCGCTGGACACGCTTGCCGAACAGTTCGGCACGCCACTATATGTCTATTCCCGGCAAGCGCTCGAATCCGCCTACCAGGCCTACAGCGACGCGTTTGCCGCTACCCCGCATCTGATCTGCTACGCGGTCAAGGCCAATGCCAGCCTGGCGATTCTGAACGTATTCGCCCGGCTCGGCGCCGGCTTCGACATCGTCTCCGGCGGCGAACTCGCCCGCGTGCTGGCCGCCGGCGGCGATCCTGGCAAAGTCGTTTTTTCCGGCGTGGGCAAGACCGCGGACGAGATGCGCGCCGCGCTCGAGGCCGGCATCCTCTGCTTCAACGTCGAGTCGGCCAGCGAACTGCATCGGTTGAACCGCGTCGCAGGCGAGCTAGGCAAGGTCGCGCCGGTGTCGTTCCGGGTCAACCCCGATGTCGATCCAAAAACGCATCCGTATATTTCCACCGGGCTCAAGGAAAACAAATTCGGCGTGCCGATTGCCGATGCGCCGGCGCTCTATCGTCTGGCCGCCAGCCTGCCGGACCTGAAAATCACCGGCATCGATTGCCACATCGGCTCACAGCTGACCGACCTGTCACCGCTGGCGGACGCCGCCGACCGCGTGCTCGCGCTGGTCGACGCGCTGGCAGCCGAGGGCATCGCACTGCACCATATCGATCTTGGCGGCGGAGTCGGTATCCGCTACCACGACGAAACACCGCCCGACCTCGCCGCCTACGGCCGCACGCTGGCGGCGCGCTTTGCCGGCCGCCGCGAGAAACTGCTGCTGGAGCCGGGGCGCTCGCTGGTCGGCAATGCCGGCCTGCTGCTCACCCGCGTCGAATACCTGAAGCCCGGCGAAGGCAAGAACTTCGCCATCGTCGACGCGGCGATGAACGACTTGATGCGTCCCGCGCTGTACGAGGCGTATCACGAAATCGTCGCCATTGACGAACGCCCAACTCCCGCGAAGCGCTACGACGTCGTCGGCCCGATCTGCGAAACCGGCGATTTTCTTGGCTTTGCGCGCGACCTCGCGATCGAGGAAGGCGACCTGCTGGCCCTGCTTTCTGCGGGCGCATACGGCATGAGCATGGCGTCGAACTACAATTCACGCCCGCGGGCGGCCGAAGTTCTGATTAATGAAAATGAAATTCATCTCATCCGGGAACGCGAAACACAAGACAGCCTGATGGCTGGAGAACGGCTTGTAGCCTGACTTTCATCGATACAGGCAAAGTTTCCACACGCCTCATTTTTGGTATCGGATCGATACATTTTGTTTGTCTGCGACAGTTTTAACCGAATTGTTTTCGCATAGCCTTGACTATTCGTTGTACCCCTTGCAAAAGTAACTAGAATGAGGCTCACCAAGCGGAGCCTCGGTATCGCCCGTGTCTAGCGGGTTTCGGGTAAGTTGGTCGCCTGTCGGTACCACGCTTTGGAAGTGCAAATTCTGACTGCACGTGGCTTCAAGCTGTAGTGATAAGTGAATGTGTTCAACTTCTAAGGAGT
>JAHJNP010000410.1 GCA_018820745.1 Gammaproteobacteria bacterium | reverse complement strand
GTGGAAAGCCTGGTCCCCGCCCTGCTGCTGCTGGTGCTGGCGGGGGCGCTGGCAGGCTATTTCGTGGTGCCGATGAACGCCCTGCTGCAGCATCGCGGTCACCTGCTGATGGGCGCGGGGCACTCCATTGCCCAGCAGAATTTCAACGAGAACATCAGCATCCTGCTGCTGACCGGCGCCTACGCCCTGATGGTGCGCGCCGACTGGCACATCCACACCATTATCTGGATATTCGGCCTGTTCATTAGCAGCGTGATGACGGCGATCTGGCTGCGGCATCGCCATGATGTCGTGCACTGAACGCATCGTTCAACCCCGCTGAACTGGCGTCGACGCCCCCCTGTTAAGGACGCACCTCACTTGAGAGAAGACCGATTTTACTTGAGGTACGCGGCGTATTTCTCGCGCGCTTTGGCCACCTTGGGCGCCACCACGAACTGGCAGTAAGGCTGGCTGGGGTTCTGGTCAAAGTAGGCCTGATGGTAATCCTCGGCGGGATAGAACCTTGTCGCCGCGGTCACTTCGGTGACGATGGGTGCGTCGAACTGCCTGGCCGCGGTGAGTTCGGCGATCACCGCCTGTGCTTCGGCCTGCTGCTCAGGGGTGTGCCAGAAAATCGCCGAGCGATACTGGGTGCCAACGTCGTTGCCTTGACGGTTGAGTTGGGTGGGGTCGTGCAGGGTGAAGAAGATTTCCAGCAAGTCGCGATACGAGATCACGTCCGGGTCGAAGCTCACCTGTACCACTTCGGCATGGCCGGTGTCGCCATTGCAGATATCCTCATAGGTGGGATTCGCGGTGTGCCCACCCATGTAGCCCGACACCGCGGATTCGACGCCGCGCAGCTGGTTGAGCACCGTTTCGATGCACCAAAAACAGCCGCCTGCGAAGGTCGCTACCGCGTGGGGCATGTCATGACCTCCGGTCAAATGACGGGCACCGTTTCCATGAACGACGGGCGCGTCGCCAGCTTGTCGGCGAGCCTCGCCAGATTGGGATGCGCGCCTCGCCAGTCGATTTCCGGGAAGCGTAGATTCAGGTAACCGAGCATACAGCCGCAGGCGACATCGGCCAGCGTCATGCTGTTGCCGAGATACCAGGGCTTTTCGCCGATCGCTTCGGACAGGGCTTCCAGCCCGCGGAACAGGGTTTTTTCCTGCAGCACCAGCCAGTCGCTGCTCCGCTGCTCGGGCGGGCGCTTCTTCTCCAGATAAACCGCCACCGCGGCGTCGGTGACGCCATCGGCCAGCGCTTCGACGCCGCGCACGATCATGCAGCTTTTCGGCTCGGACGGAATCAGGTGAGCGACCGGGCTGACATGGTCGAGATACTCGACGATGACGCGCGAATCGAACACGGAAACGCCGTCTTCCAGCACCAGCACCGGCACCTTGCCGAGCGGGTTGAGCGCGGCAACAGGGCTGTCGGGCAACCAGGGGTTTTCAACCTGAAGCTGGAACGGAATTTTCTTTTCCAGCAGTACCACACGGACTTTGCGGCCGTAAGGGCTGGTGAGCGAGGTGACGAGTTTCATGCTGTTCGAATCCTGTGACAGGCGTGATTGTCAGGCTAGGTTGTGGGCGCCGCCATTATCGCCTGCCGCCAGCGCGGCGCCAACCCGTTCGCGCAGGGCTGGCAGCACGTCCAACTCGAACCAGGGATGACGTTTGAACCATAGACGATTACGCGGACTGGGGTGCGGCAGCGGGAAATACTCGGGGGCAAAATCGCGCCAGGCAGCCACCGTGTCGGCCAGCGTGCGGCCGCGACGCTTGCCCAGGTAATACGCCTGGGCATAGGCGCCGATCAGCAGGGTCAGACGGATGTCGGGCATGACCGCGCGCAGCGGCGGGTGCCACAGCGGCGCACATTCCGGACGCGGCGCCAGGTCGCTGCCCTTCACCGTTCCGGGATAGCACAGGCCGGTGGGGACGATGGCGATGCGGGAGACATCGTAGAACTGCTCGCGTGTCATGCCCAGCCATTCACGCAGCCGGTCGCCCGAGGGGTCGTTCCACGGAATGCCGGTTTCATGCACGCGCCGCCCCGGCGCCTGGCCGACGATCAGCAGGCGCGCAGTGGGCGAAACGCGCAGGACGGGGCGCGGCGAATGCGGCAGGTTCGCAGCACAGACGGTGCATGCCTGCACCTGTTCCACCAGTTCGACAAAACGCTTGGGCTGACCGACTTCGCCTGGCTTCTTCATCACCGCCTGGCGTACTGCTCAGCCTGCGTGGTCGACGATGAACTGCTTGACCGCATCAACGTCGGCATCCATGACGTGCTTTTTCTGCGGCTGCGCTTCCAGGTCGGCGAGTTCGGCCGGACGCACCGGCTCGATGCCGAGCGCCTCGCGGATGGCGTCCTCGAACTTGGCGGGCTGCGCGGTTTCCATGCAGATCAGCGGCACGCCGGGCTCGCGATGCTCAAGTCCGACCTTGAGGCCGTCGGCGGTGTGCGGGTCGATCATCGTGCCGTACACCTCGTACACGGTACGGATGGTGTCCATGCGGTTGGCATGATTGCTCGACCCCGACACCACGCCGAAACCGGCGACGCGGTCGAACAGGCCGTTGGCGTTGAGATCGAAACTGCCGCCGGACTCCACCGCACTCCACAGGCCGCGGACCTTGGCGGCGTCGCGACCGGTGAGGTCGAAGACGAAGCGCTCGAAGTTGGATGCCTTGGAAATGTCCATCGACGGGCTGGAGGTGTGTTTCGTTTCCGGGCGCGGACGGTAGATGCCCGTCTTGAAGAACTCGTCGAGCACGTCGTTCTCATTGGTGGCAACAATCAGCTTCTTGATCGGCAGGCCCATCTGGCGTGCGATGTGACCGGCGCAGACGTTGCCGAAATTGCCCGACGGCACCGAGAACGACACCTGCTGGTCGTTGCTCTGGGTGGCGGCGAAATAGGCCTTGAAGTAGTACACGCTCTGCGCGGCGACGCGCGCCCAGTTGATCGAGTTGACCGCGCCGATGTGGTGGCGTGCCTTGAACTCCAGATCGTTCGACACCGCCTTGACGATGTCCTGGCACTGGTCGAACACGCCTCGAATCACCAGATTGTGGATGTTGGCGTCGGTGAGCGCATACATCTGGGCCTGCTGGAAGCGCGTCATACCGTGCTCGGGCGACAGCATGAAGACGCGCACGCCGCGCTTGCCGCGCATCGCATATTCGGCGGCGGAGCCGGTATCGCCGGAGGTGGCGCCGAGGATGTTGAGTTCGCCGTGGGTCTTGTCGAGCACGTACTCGAACAGATTGCCCAGGAGCTGCATCGCCATGTCCTTGAACGCCAGCGTCGGACCGTTCGACAACGCCAGCACGTGCAGGCCGGGCTCCAGCGTTTTCAGCGGGGTGATGTCCTCGGCGTTCTCGCCCGGCCCCGCGTGGCGGTAGACCTCGGCGGTGTAGGTCTTATCAATCAGCGCGGCAAGATCGTCGTGCGGGATGTCGTCGATCAGACGCGACAGCACGGCGAAGGCGAGTTCGCGGTAGTTCATGCCGCGCATCGCTTCGAGTTGGGCTGCGGTGAAGCGCGGATAGACCTCCGGCACATAGAGGCCGCCGTCGCTGGCCAGCCCGCCCAGCAGGATTTCGGAGAAGCGGAGTTGCGGCGCCAGGCCGCGCGTGCTGAGGTAGTTCATTGGTGGACCCTCAATTATCTCGCCGCCAGCTCTTCGAGGCGGATGCGCATCACCTGCCCTGCCACCGTGTCGAGCGCCTCGATGCGGGCGATCGCCGCGTTGATGTTCTTTTCCACCGTGATGTGGGTGAGCAGGATGATGTTGACCTCGACCTCGCCTTCAGCAGGCTCCTTCTGCACCATGGCGTCGATGGAGATGTTGCCGTCGGCCAGGATGCGGGTGATGTCGGCCAGCACGCCGGGGCGGTCGAAGGCACGCAGGCGCAGGTAGTACGCGGTGCGCACCTCGTCCATCGGCAGAATCGGCGTGTCGGCCAGCTGGTCGGGCTGGAACGCCAGATGCGGCACCCGGTGGTGCGGGTCGGCGGTGTGCAGCCGGGTGACGTCGACCAGATCGGCCACCACCGCGGAGGCGGTCGGTTCGGCGCCGGCGCCGGCACCGTAATACAGCGTCGGCCCGACGGCGTCGCCCTTCACCAGCACCGCGTTCATCGCGCCGTCGACGTTGGCGATCAGCCGCCGCTCGGGAATCAGCGTCGGATGCACGCGCAGTTCGATGCCGTTTTCGGCGCGGCGCGCGATGCCCAGCAGCTTGATGCGATAACCCAGCTCCTCG
>JAHJNP010000409.1 GCA_018820745.1 Gammaproteobacteria bacterium | reverse complement strand
TTCCCGCGTCCGGGCGAGCTGTTCTTCCTGCTGCGCCAGGCCCAGCAGGGCCATGCGCAGGCGCGCGAGATGGCGCTGTTCTCGCTGCGCAAGATGGCGTCGGGCGGGGTGGTCGACCAGCTCGGCGGCGGCTTCTGCCGCTACTCGGTCGACGAGCAGTGGGCGATTCCGCATTTCGAGAAAATGCTCTACGACAACGGCCCGCTGCTGCACCTGTACGCCGACGCCTGGGCGCTCACCGGCGAGCCGCTGTTCGCGGATACCGCCGACGGTATCGTCGCCTGGCTGCTGCGCGAGATGCGCGCGCCGGCGGGGGGCTTCTATTCCGCGCTCGACGCCGACAGCGAAGGCCACGAGGGCAAGTTCTACGTGTGGACGCCGGACCAGGTGCGCGCGCTGCTCACGCCCGAGGAATACGCGGTGGCGGCGCTGGTGTATGGCTTCGATGCGCCGCCGAATTTCGAGAACGCGAGCTGGAACCCCATCCTGGCACGCTCATTGAAAGCGGTCGCGGCCGAACTGGAACTGCCCGAAAACGAAGCGGCGGCGCGGCTGGCGAGTGCGCGCCGGACGCTGTTCGCCGCCCGCGAAACCCGCGTGCGGCCCGGGCGCGACGACAAGCAGCTCTCCAGCTGGAACGCGCTGATGATCGGCGGGCTGGCGCACGCCGGGCGGGTGATGGCGCGCCCCGACTGGGTCGCCGAGGCGCATGCCGCGCTCGATTTCCTGCATCAAAACCTGTGGCGCGACGGCCGCCTGCTGGCCAGTTTCAAGCACGGCAAAGCGCGCCTCAACGCCTACCTCGACGACTACGCCTTTTTGCTCGATGCCCTGCTGGAGACGATGCAGGCCGGCTACCGCGAGGCCGACCTGGCATGGGCGATTGAGCTCGCCGATGCGCTGCTGGCGCATTTCGAGGACCGGGATGCGGGCGGCTTCTTTTTCACCAGCCACGACCACGAGGCGCTCATCACCCGCCCCAAGCCCGGCTACGACAACGCCACCCCGTCCGGCAACGGCGTGGCGGCATTCGCCCTGCAGCGGCTGGGCCATCTGCTCGGCGAGACGCGCTACCTCGACGCCAGCGCGCGCTGCCTGCGCCTGTTCCAGGGGCAGCTGACCCAGCAGCCGATCGCCTACCCCACGTTGCTGGCCGTGCTCGACGAGACGCTGGCACCGCCGCGGCTGATCCTGCTGCGCGGCCCGGCGGCGGCGCTGCGCGAGTGGGCAGCGGCGCTGAACCCGAAGCTCGGCGCGCGCGATATGGTGCTGGTGTTGCCCAACGGATCGAGCCTGCCGGCCGCGCTGGCAAAGCCGGAATCGGACCAGCCGGCCGCCTGGATCTGCAGCGGCACCGCGTGCCAGCCGCCCGTCACCGAACTGGCCGCCGTGCTGGGGTAAGCGGCCTATCAGCATTTGCTATTTGGAACCCGCGGCGGCACCTGCTATCTAAAAAGCAGTCTGTTCGTCATCGGGAGCCATCATGAGCACGCACACCGAACCCGCCGTTTTCCATCCACGGGCATCCGAAATGAATCTGCCGGGCATCCGCCGGGTGAGCTTCGATCAACCCTTTCACTGGCTGCGAGCCGGCGCGCAGGACCTGGCCCGTGCCTGGCCGCTGAGCCTGTTCTATGGCGTCATTTTCGCGCTCCTCGGCTATGGCCTGGTGCATGGGGCGTGGGGCAAGCCCCATCTGGCGATGGCGCTGACCTCAGGCTTCCTGTTCGTCGCGCCGCTGCTGGCCACGGTGTTTTATTTTCTGAGCCATCGGCTGGAACACCATCACAAGCTGCCCAACCTGTTTGTTCCCCTGCTGTCGTGGCGCGCCAACCCCGCCTCACTGGGATTGTTCGCGGTGATGCTGGTGTTCGTGCTGATTTCCTGGGAGCGCATTTCGGCGATTCTGGTCGGCCTGTTTCTCGGCGGATCGGGCATTGGCGGCCTGTCCGATCTGCTGACGCTGAGCGCATTGCAGCAACACACCGAATTCGTGCTGGCCTACCTGGCCTTCGGCGGCGTGCTGGCGCTGATGATGTTCAGCCTGTCGGTGGTGTCGCTGCCGATGATGCTGCACCGCAAGGTCGATTTCGCCACCGCGCTGGTCACCAGCTTCATGGCGACGCGGCTCAATTTCCCGGTGATGCTGTTGTGGGGCGTGCTGATCGCCGCCCTGGTCGCGGTCGGGATAGCGACCGATTTCATTGCCATGGCGGTGATTTTCCCCTGGCTGGGGCACGCCAGCTGGCATGCCTACCGCGGACTGGTCGAGCGCGAATAGGTTCAAACAACAAAGTGCCAGGGGGATTGGTAGCAAAAACCCAAGTACTTATATTGCGCGTGAGGGGTTTTCCCTTAATATTGCAGGCATGCTGAAGTGCCTTGATCAACCCGACCCCTCCACGGAGAATTTGTAATGACGAAACTGATGATGACTGCAGCGTCTGCTGCGCTGCTGCTGATGTCCGGCGCGGCTTCCGCCGACCAGGCGCTGGCCCAGAAGAACGCGTGCATGTCCTGCCATGGCGTCGACAAGAAGATCGTTGGCCCGGCTTTCAAGGAAGTGGCCAAGAAATACGCCGGCGACGAGTCTGCGCATGACCGGCTGGTTGCCAAGGTGAAAACCGGCGGCAAGGGCGTGTGGGGCCCCATTCCCATGCCGCCGAGCCCGCAGGTCAAGCCGGAAGATGCCAGCAAGATCATCGACTGGGTGCTGAGCCTGAAGTGATCTGAAACTGCAGCCACCATGACAAAGGCCGACGCAAGCGTCGGCCTTTGTCATGGTGCGGGCATGTTTCTGCCGCAAGTTTGTTATTGTTGCGGGCAATAACAATTCCAGGGGACGCAGGTGGCACTTCATCCTTATCTCTTTATCGCAGCCGCCGGGCTGTTTCCGCGGATTGCACAGGCCGCCGAGCCCGGCAGGATCGATGCCTTCTTCGGCACCCTCAACGCGTATCTCGCCAGCGTCATCTTCTATGACGTTTTCCCTGGCGAGCCGGCCATGCCCTTCATCGTCGCCTGGCTGATCGTCGGCGCGGTCTATCTCACCTTCCGCTTCAGCTTCGTCAACCTGCGCATGATGGGCCACGCCTTTGCGGTGCTGCGCGGCAAATACCGCACCGCCGACGACAAGGGCGAAGTCAGCTCGTTCCA
>JAHJNP010000408.1 GCA_018820745.1 Gammaproteobacteria bacterium | reverse complement strand
GGTTGAGCGAGGGCGGCAGCGTGTCGAGCCCGCTCATCACCGTCGCGCCGGTGGTGGTGAGCGCCGAGATGGTTTCGAAGTAGGCGTCGGTAAAGCCCATCTCCGGCGCGTAAATCAGGAAGGGCAGGGTGGCGAAGGCAGGCAGGCCGGTCCACACCAGCAGCACCAGCAGGAAGCCGTCGCGCACCTTGAGCTCCCGGCGCCAGCGCAGCCCGACCAGCCACAGCGCCAGGCCGGCAGCCAGCGTCACGGCGAAGGACTCGTCGAACGCATGCTGCGCCGCATCGTGCGCAATGAGCGCGGTCACCAGCGGCGCCAGCATGGTGAAGGAAAAAATCAGGATCACCAGGCCAAGCACGTGCAGGATAGGCGCCAGGCGGTGCATGGGAAGGCTCACTCCGGGTTGCATTCAAGCAGCGGCGCGGTGGAGGGGCAGACAGGACATGATGCGGGGCCAGGTCCGGTAACGAAATATCCGCTTGTATGCGGCTCAGAAAAACCCGAAGCCGACCTGGAACAGCTTTTCGACCTTGGGGATGATGCGCTTGTTGAGCGCGAACAGGATGAGGTGGTCTTCCGCTTCCATCAGCGTGTCGTGGTGGGCAATCAGCACTTCTTCGCCGCGGATGATGGCGGCGATTGCCGCGCCTTCGGGCAGCGCCACGTCGCCGATGCGGCGTCCCACCACCTTGGAGGTCTTGAGGTCGCCATGGATGACGATTTCGAGCACTTCGGCCGCACCACGCCGCAGGCTGTGCACCGCCGCCATGTCGCCGCGGCGGATTTTGGACAGCAGCGGCCCCACCGTGGCCTGCGCCGGCGAGATGGCAATGTCGATCTCGCCGCCCTGCACCAGATTGACGTAGGCCGCGCGGTTGATCAGCGAAATCACCCGCTTCGCCCCCATGCGCTTGGCCAGGAGGGCCGCCATGATGTTGTCCTCATCGTCGTTGGTAAGCGCGCAGAACACATCCATCGACTCGATATTTTCCTGTTCCAGCAGGTCCTCATCGGTGGCGTCGCCACACAGCACCAGGGTGCGGTGCAGCTTTTCGGCCAACTGCGTACAGGTGGTCTTGTTGTGATCGATCAGCTTGACCTCGTAGTCGCGCTCCAGCCGCGACGCCAGCCGCCGCCCGATATTGCCGCCGCCGGCGATCATGACCCGCTTGACCGGACGTTCCATGCGGCGCAACTCCCGCATGACGGCTGGAATGTCCTGCTTGCGGGCGAGAAAGAACACCTCGTCGCCCGGCTCGATGACGGTGATGCCGGTCGGCACGATGCCGCGATCGCGCCGGTAGATCGCCGCCACCCGGGCATCGACATGCGGCATGTGGCGCTTGATGTCCTGCAGTTCGTGGCCGACCAGCGGCCCGCCGTGATAGGCGCGCACCGCCACCAGCCGCACACGTCCGTCGGCGAAATCCAGCACCTGCAGAGCTTCGGGATGTTCGATCAGGCGGCGCAGGGTTTCGGTGACCTCCTGCTCGGGGCTGATGATGTGGTCGACGCCGAAATGCTCGGAAAGGAAGCCGCCCTCGGCCTCCAGAAAATCGGCCGAACGGATCCGCGCGATGCGCGTTGGCACATTGAACAGGGTCGACGCAATGCGGCAGGCCACCAGATTGGTCTCGTCGCTCTGCGTCACCGCCACCAGCATATCGGCGTCTTCCGCCCCGGCCATTTTCAGGATCGAGGGATGGGCAGCATGGCCGCGCACGGTGCGCAGGTCGAAACGATCCTGCAGCAGCGACAGCCGCTCGAGTTCGAGATCGACCACGGTGATATCGTTATTTTCGGCAACCAGGCTTGCGGCGAGGTTGGCGCCGACCTGGCCGGCGCCGAGGATGATGATTTTCATAATGGGGTGAGGGGTAAAGGGTAAAGGGTAAGGCGAAAAACCAAAGCCTTGCCTCTTGCCGGCGACGGCCTCCTCACGCCTGTCGCCTCACCCATGTCACAGGTCTTCATCGAGGCGCCGCCCATGCCGGATGTTCAGCTGTTTGAGCTTGCGGTAGAGGTGGGTGCGTTCCAGTCCCGACTTGTCGGCGACCCGCGTCATGCTGCCGCCTTCCTGCTGGATCAGTTGCTCGAAATAGGTGCGTTCGAAAGCATCGCGCGCCTCGCGCAGCGGAATGTCGAGCGGAATGCCGTGGGCCACGGCGGGGGTCGACTGCTTCATCGGGGCCAGCACGCGGTTGACGTCGGCGGCGTCGATTTCGCCCGCCAGCGCGGTGACCGCCAGCGTACGCACCACGTTGTGGAGCTGCGGCAGGTTACCCGGCCAGTCAAAGTTGCGCAGCTGGTTCAAGGCCGGCGTGGTGAGCCGCCGCACCGGGCAAACGCCTTCCTCCAACAGTTGCACCAGCATGAAGTTGGCGATCTCGGGCACGTCCTCGCGATGCTCGCGCAACGGCGGCACCTGGATGGCCAGGCTGGACAGGCGGTAATACAGGCGATTGTCGAACTCGCCCGCTGCGACCATGACGTCGAGGCTGCGGCTGGCGGCGCACACCAAGCGGGCGCCGCTGCCCTCGATGCGGTCGAGCAGCAACCCCAGGCCCTTCTGCTCCAGGCGCGCGAGTTCACAGGCATCGGGCAGGTAAAGGGTGCCGTTGCCGAGCGTTTCGACAAAGCTCAGCGGATCGGACACCAGCCGCGCGCGATCCTTGATTTCGAGCCACGGACTGGCGGGCTGGTGCAGGAAACGGGCGCAGATTTCAAAGCCGCTGCCAGTCTCGCCCTGCAGCAGGACCGGCGCGGTATTGCCGGCAATCTGGGTGAGGCGCTTTTTCAGTTCGAGGATCAGCTGGCTTTTGCCGAGTGCCGACAGGTCCATGCCGGGCGTGCGCCGGGGCAGGGCCACGCCGCGCTTGATCGCCTTGCTGACGGTATCGATCAGCTTGGCCAGCGAAACCGGCTTCTCCAGGAAGTCGGCGGCGCCGAGCCGGGTGGCTTCGACTGCGGTATCGATGGTGCCGTGGCCGGACATCATCACCACCGGCATGGTGAGCTGGCCGCCGGCCGCCCATTCCTTCAGCAGCGTCACGCCATCGGTGTCGGGCATCCAGATGTCGAGCAGGACCAGATCCGGGCGCCGCAGCGCACGAAAGGCGCGCGCAGCCTCGGCGTTTTCCGCCAGATGCACGTCGTAGCCCTCGTCGGTGAGGATTTCCGACAACAACTCTCGAATGCCCACTTCGTCATCGACGACGAGAATATGTCCGCTCACAGTTGCTCCCCGGCTGCGGCAAAAACAGGCAGTTCAATGCGGATGGCGGCACCGCCTGCCTTGAGGTTTTCAATCTGGATTTTGCCGTGATGCTCTTCCACAATCTTTTTGACGATGGCCAGGCCCAGCCCCGTCCCCTTGGCCTTGGTGGTTGCGTAAGGCTCAAACAGCCGCGTCATCAGGTGCTCCGGAAATCCGGCTCCATTGTCTGTTACGGTCAGATAAACTGCATGATTATTGAGGTGTGTGCCGACCTCGACCTTCGGCTCGGGATGGCCAGCCAGCGCGTCCTGCGCATTTTGCAACAGATTATGAATCACCTGACGCAATAATGTGGAATCGCCCGCGATGCGCGGCAGCTCGGCGTCGAGCTGCAGCCGCAATCCGAGCGCTCTGGTGTCGTACAGCGCCAGCACTTCCCGCACCAGCGCGTTCAGGTCGATCGCCTCGATCTTGGCGCGCGGCATCCGCGCATAGTTGGCGAAGGCGTCGACCATGCTGTTCATCGCGGCGACCTGGTTGACGATGGTTTGCGTGGCGCGCGCCAGGAATTCGGCGTCCGCCCCTTCCAGCCGGCCAGCCAGCTTGCGCGCGATGCGTTCGGCCGACAGCTGGATCGGGGTGAGCGGATTCTTGATCTCGTGCGCCAGCCGGCGCGCCACCTCGCTCCAGGCGGCGTTGCGCTCGGCATCGATCAGCTTGGTCACATCGTCGAATACCAGCACATAGCCGCGCTCGACCCCCGGCGGCAGACGGGTGCCGCGCAGCAGCAGCGACTGGTTGCCGCCCTGGCCCGCATAGTCGATCTGCTCCTGCCATTCGCCTTCATGCTCGGCAAAGCGCGCCGCAACGGTAGTCCCGAATGCATGCAATGCCTCGCCCGGCTGGCCCAGTTCGGCCAGCGGGTGCGCGTCGAGCATCGCGTCCGCCACCCCGAGAATCTGCGCAGCCGCGCCGTTCGCGGTGCGCACCCGCAGCGCCTCATCGAGCACCACCACGCCGGACGACAGGTTGGCCAGCACGCGCTCGAGAAAGGCCTTGGCCTGCTCGGTCTGCTGATGGTTCCGCGCCACCTGTTCGCGCGCCTCGGACAGCTGGCGGGTCATGCGGTTGAACGACTGAACCAGGAACCCGAGTTCGTCGTCGCTCCGGTCCTCCAGGCGAACGCTGTAATCCCCGCGCGCCACCCGTTCCGTGCCTGCCGCCAGGGCCTGCACCGGGGCAGAGAGCTCCTTGGCCAGCCGAAAGCCGAACCAGATCGCCCCGAGAATAATGAGCATGGTCATGACCCCCAGGGTCATGTACAGGGTCATGGTCCACGGGGTTTTGAGGCTCTTGAGTTTCTGGTACTCGTTCAATCCATTGAGGACCTGTCGATATTTGTAGTGAACGCCCTGGCCGACGGTTTCGCCAAGAATCAAAAATCCGGTCGCCCCCTCGTC
>JAHJNP010000407.1 GCA_018820745.1 Gammaproteobacteria bacterium | reverse complement strand
CCAAGAGCGGCTTCGATCTGGAACTGACCCGCGCGATTTCCGACGCGGTCGACATCCCCATCATCGCCAGCGGTGGCGTCGGCAACCTCCAGCATCTGGTCGACGGCGTCAAGGAAGGCCGTGCCGATGCGGTGCTGGCGGCGAGCATTTTTCATTTCGGCGAATACGGCGTGGATGAAGCCAAGCGATACATGAAGCAGCACGGCATCGAGGTTCGGCTGTGAGCGACTGGCTCGACGCCGTCAAATGGGACGCGCAGGGCCTGGTGCCGGCGATCGCCCAGGATGCCAGCAGCGGTGAAATCCTGATGGTGGCATGGATGAACCGCGAGGCGCTGGCGGAAACGGCGCGCACCGGGCGCGGCGTGTACTTCTCGCGTTCGCGCAACAAGCTGTGGCGCAAGGGCGAGGAATCCGGCCACGTGCAGACCGTCAGCGAAATCCGGCTCGACTGCGACAATGACGTGGTGCTGCTGAAAATTGAACAACTTGGCGGTATTGCCTGTCATACCGGACGACGCTCATGCTTTTTCCAGAAGCTGGACCGCGACAATCAGGGTGATGGACAGTGGGTCACGACGAGCCCTGTCCTCAAGAACCCCGACGAGATCTACCGCAAATGAGCGACATCCTGGACCGTCTTGCTGAAATGCTGGAGGCACGCAAGCAGGCGGCGCCCGACAGCTCCTACGTAGCCAGGCTGTACGCCAAGGGCACCGACGCCATTCTGAAAAAGATCGGCGAGGAGGCGACCGAAACCGTGATGGCGGCGAAGGACGACCAGCCCGAAAAGATCATCTACGAAGTCGCCGATTTGTGGTTTCATACCCTGGTGTTGCTGGCGCACAAGGGGCTCAAGCCGGCGGATGTGTTGAACGAACTGGCGCGCCGCGAGGGCCTGTCCGGGCTGGCTGAAAAAGCGAATCGGCAAGGCGAATCGACATGAGTGACTGCATTTTCTGCAAAATCGCTGCCGGCCAGTTGCCGTGCAGCAAGGTCTATGAAGACGACGAAGTGCTGGCGTTTCACGACATCCACCCGTTCGCGCGGGTGCACGTCCTGATCATTCCGAAGCTGCATATTGCGACGCTGGCCGACTGCACCCCCGAGCATGAAAGGCTGCTCGGCAAGATGCTGCTGCTGGCGCCGCGTTTGGCAAGGGAGCAGGGGCTCGACGCCGGCTTCAAGACGCTCATCAACACCGGGCGTGGCGGTGGGCAGGAAGTGTTCCACCTTCACGTTCACGTATTTGGCGGCGGCGACCCCGTTGACCGCAGCTAATTTAAAGGAGATTGATCATGGGTAGCTTTAGCATCTGGCATTGGCTGATTGTTCTGGTTGTCGTGCTGCTGATTTTTGGCACCAAGAAGCTGCGCAATATCGGCAGCGATCTCGGTGGCGCGGTCAAGGGCTTCAAGGAGGGCGTGAAGGAAGATTCGCCCAAGATCGGCGACAAGGACGAGCAGGGCCGCACCATCGACGTCGAAGTCAAGGACAAGCAGCAGAGCTGAGATCCAAGAGACGGAGTGCAAGCGACACGGCGCTCCTACTGGTCACTTGAGACTTGAATCCCCTACCCAAATTATGTTCGACTTCGGTTTTACGGAACTCATCGCCATCGGCGTGGTGGCGCTGATTGTCATTGGCCCTGAGCGCCTGCCCAAGGTGGCGCGCACGGCCGGACATCTGTATGGCCGCATGCAGCGCTACGTGTCGTCCGTAAAGTCGGACATCAGTCAAGAAATTCAGCTGGATGAAATGCGCCGTGTCGGGCAGGACTTCAAGGCGTCGGTCGAATCGGCAGTGTCGGGCATCGAGCAGCAGGCGACTGCGGTCGACGACTATCTGCGCGACGAGGCGGATAGCGTTACCAACGTGGTGTCAGCCATGGCGGAGACCGAGAGCGAGCGCCCTGTCACTGAGCCTGCGATGAAGCTGACCGAAGCGGAACAAACGCCACAGCAGAGCCTGCCGCTTGACGAGCCTGACCAGAATGCCGCCACACCCACGCCTTCTGCCGTGGTGGAAACGGCGCGCGGCGAATCCGCCGGAAAATCCACATGAGCAATCCCGAAGACGGCTTCATCTCGCATCTTGTCGAAATGCGCGATCGTCTGCTGCGCGCAGTGATCGCGGTCGTGGTGCTGTTTGTGCTGCTGTTTCCGTGGGCGCAGGATCTTTACGCGCTGCTCGCCAAGCCGATGCTGGCCGCCCTGCCGCAAGGCGGGCAGATGATCGCCACCGAGGTCACCACGCCGTTCTTCGTGCCGATCAAGGTCACCATGATGACCGCCTTTTTGCTGGCGATGCCGTGGGTGTTCTATCAGATGTGGGCATTCGTCGCGCCCGGCCTCTACCAGAATGAAAAACGCATCGGCGTACCGCTGGTGATCGCCAGCGTGATCCTGTTCTTGCTGGGAATGGCGTTCGCCTATTTCCTGGTGTTTCCGGTGGTGTTCGGGTTCATCGTCGGTGTGGCGCCCGAAGGCGTGGCGGTGATGACCGACATCGGCAAGTACCTCGACTTCGTGATGACCCTGTTCATGGCCTTTGGTATTGCATTCGAAGTCCCGGTTGCAGTGGTGCTGCTGGTCAAAATGGGCATGGTGTCGATTGCCAAGCTGCGCGAAATCCGGCCTTACGTCATCGTCGGTGCGTTTGTCATTGGTGCGATCTTCACGCCGCCCGACGTGATTTCACAGTTCATGCTCGCAGTACCCGTGTGGCTCCTGTACGAACTAGGCATCGTCGTCGCTTCGATGATCACCAAGCCGAAGGCGGACGCCGAGGCAGATTACGCGCCCATGTCCGAGACCGATATGGATGCCGAACTCGACCGCATCGAAACCGGCCAGGCTGAATCCGAGTCGCACGACCCGAAATAACGCACGATGGCGGTGCGCAGTGCACGGTAATGCACTGATGTAGTGCCCCTAAGTCAGCCGGCCGTACCAACTTTCGTTTTAAATCAGTCGGTTGCTTATCTGGAACGCTGCTTGCTTACTACACCCGGAAATCAATTGGGGGTCGGGGCATGGAAGCGTTGAAATCAGGCAGTGACGTATTATTCGTGTTGCTCGGCGGCATCATGGTGCTGGCCATGCACGCGGGGTTTGCCTTTCTCGAACTCGGCACCGTGCGCAAGAAGAATCAGGTCAACGCCCTGGTCAAAATCCTTACCGATTTCTCGGTCTCCACCATCGCCTATTTCTTTATCGGCTACAGCGTCGCCTACGGCGTCAGCTTCTATTCCAGTGCCGAGGTGCTGTCGGCTCAAAATGGCTACGAACTGGTCAAGTTCTTTTTCCTGCTGACCTTTGCAGCGGCGATTCCCGCCATCGTATCGGGCGGTATTGCCGAACGCGCCCGTTTCAATCCGCAACTGGCCGCCACGTTTGCGCTGGTGGGACTGGTTTACCCGTTTTATGAAGGCATCGTCTGGAACGGCAACTACGGCATCCAGGACTGGCTGGCCGCGACCTTTGGTGCCCGCTTTCACGATTTTGCCGGCTCGGTGGTGGTGCATGCGGTGGGCGGCTGGATCGCCTTGCCCGCCGTGCTGCTGCTGGGCGCGCGGCGCGGGCGCTACACCAAGGATGGTCTGGTCTCGGCGCACCCACCGTCGAACATTCCGTTTCTGGCGCTTGGCGCGTGGATCCTGACCGTAGGCTGGTTTGGTTTCAACGTGATGTCGGCGCAGCTGATCGAGGCGGTGTCGGGACTGGTGGCGGTGAACTCGCTGATGGCGATGGTGGGCGGCACGCTG
>JAHJNP010000406.1 GCA_018820745.1 Gammaproteobacteria bacterium | reverse complement strand
CTTGCCGCTGCTCTGGCTGATGTCGCTGTTGCCGCCATTGCCACCATCGCCCGCATCGCCGGTCGAACTGCCGCCCTGGGCATGGTTGCCAATGTCGCGAACCACGTTGTCATGAACCGCGCCGTCCAGCGTCGTGGTGGCTTCAATGCTGGATGAGTTGAAAGAACTGGTGTTGTTTGAATTGCTTACCGGGTTGTAGCTGTTCTGGAAGGCGTCGGAATACTCGTTGGCCGCCGCACCGGATTGCGTGCTCTGATCCGACTCAGCCGTAGCGGTCTGGGTCACTTGAACATCTGTGTTGTCGTCGTTGTTGGACGTGTTGACAGGGTTGGCCATTGCCGGAAACGAGGCACTGAATGCCAATGCAATGGCAGTAGATAAAAGACTTTTGTTCATAAGAACCTCCACTTGGCTGTTGAGTTCGAAAAAGCGAAGCCACAGGATGCAGACTTCATCAACCCAAGAGCAAGGTGTGTGCCACGAGATCTATCCAATTGAAACAAAAGATGTTTTTACAAAAAACGCAGGGTAAAAACCGGGACAGCTTCATGAAAGCTGTTCCGGTTTTTAAACACCTGAGGGAAGGGAAATACCGAACGCAAATAAAGTACTTACAGATCAATATGTTACGCCAAACACCCGGCTAAAAACAGAAATGTCTCATTTGCGAGAAACCCCTGTAAGCATGGTGTAACAATTGGGTGGACGACGCCCACAAACGTCTATCAATCGCTGACCCGCGCGTGCCGGCGGCGCGCCCGCCAGGATCCGCCCACGCCAGCCCGATTCGATTCAGAGCTGCCAGTCGCGGATGAAGGGGGTGTAGAAATCCTGCGTGGCCGGCACGGCACCGCGAATCTGGCACAAGGCGCGGGCAAAGGCATCGGCGCGCGCCAGGCGGTCGGCCAGCGACCAACCGCGCAGCGTGCCGAGGATGAAAATGGCGGCAAACCCGTCGCCCGCGCCGGCACGGTCGACCAGATTCGGCAGCGCCTCGCCCACCACCGATTCGATGCGGCCGGCCGCGTCGAGCGTCCAGGCGCCGGCCGCACCGCGGGTAACCACCACCCGCTCCAGGCCGAAGCCGGACACCAGCACGCCGGCACGGGCTTCCGGGGTAGCGCCGTCCAGCGCAAGCAGATGGCCGACGCGGGCAAGTTCCGCCTCGTTGAGCTTGGCCACGCTGGCCTGCCGCAGCGACCAGCGCAGCGTGTCGGCGTCCACCCAGGGATCGGTCAGATTGAGATCCAGAAAGACGCGGCTGTCGACCGCGCCGAGCAGTTCGCGCAACGCGCGGCGCGATTCGCCGCGCTGCGCCAGGGTGCCGAAATAGACCATCTCCGGATGCACCAGCAGCCCCACCATGCGGGCCAGGCCGGCGTGGATGTAGTCATAGGCCTGGTCGGACAGGATGTCGAACACCGGGCCAGCGGCCGTTTCGGTCACCTTGACCCGCCCGGTCGGGCGCGCCGGATCGCGCTGCAGGCCGCGCCTGTCCAGCCCGCGTTCGCTCATTGCCTGCTGCAACTGCTCGCCCGGCGCATCCTTGCCGGCCCGCGTCATCAGCACCGGATGCGCGCCCAGCGCGCCAAGATGGCACGCCACGTTGAACGGCGCGCCGCCCAGCACAGTGCGGTCGCGAAACTGGTCGACCAGGGCTTCGCCAAAGGCCACCACGGATTGCGCACGCGGATGGGGCGCGGCGCCGGGCCGATGCATGGCGCTCGCTGCGTTCGAGATGTTCATGATTCAAACCTCTAGAAAAATGGTTTGCACGTTCGGCTTGTCAGGCCATTCGGCCTGCCAGGCGTCCCGGCAGGCTTCAGAGTGCGTAATCCAGCTTGAAGATCAGCGCCGTGTCGGTGGTGTCCTTGCCTGCCGCCGGCACCGCGTCGTAATCGACATTCACCTGGGTGCCGAGGCTGAGCCCGTTGCCCATCGGCACCCGCACGCCGGTGCGGCTCTGATAGAGATAATCCGCCAGCGATTCCAGGCTCAGCAGCACATCGCTGTTGTGGAACAGGTTCAGCCACCGCTGCCAGAAGGCCTGCTCGTACTTGAGGCCGAAGCGCGCGCCGGGAAACCGTTCGTCAGGCGCGCTGCCGTAATCCTCGCTCACCAGGCTTGCGCCGCCTTCCAGCGCGAACTTCAGGTCATCGCGGCAGGAGGGATCGTTTCAAGCCATTTTCCTTTCCCGGTAAAAGCCGACGGCGGACATCCCCGCGCTGCAAGGGATGCCCGGACATCGCGCGCCGACAGGAAAACCAGATAGGCGGCGCGTGGCCGCACAGGGATGTGCATTGGCCCGAACGAGCACCTAGGACCAGAACGGGCTGCAGGCGAAATACCTTTTTATGTTTGCACAAAACAAATTGCCTGCGCAAGTACTTCCCTCCGGCGCAGGCCCGCGAGCCGAACAGGGCGTCCTCTTGACCCCTTTTGCCGCGGCAAGGTAACGTGCGGTTCAAATAATTTTCCTGATGGACGTCTGCGCGATGAAAGCTCCGGTTTCGATGCCCGCACATCTGCCATCCCCGCGCTTGCCCGTCCATTCCCCGCTCTGCCTCTTGTTCCGGTCATCGTCCATCTGCCGCCGGCCCATCCATTCATGAACGGCTGGGCCGTGGCCCACCTGGGGCTGATCTTCCAGGTTTACGGCCTGGCTTTCATTGTGCTGGGCGTGGCGGCCTATGTGCTGCCCAGACAGGGCACGATGCTGCGCTTCGCCCGCGACCTGTGGCTGCTGGCAGTCTTCGGCATGCTGCACGGCGCGCTCGGATTCCTCGAATGGGAACGGCTGCACAACCCTGCCCCCTGGCTCGCCAGCGCGAGCATCCTGCTGCTGACCGTCTCCTACCTGCCCCTGCTGGAATTTGGCCGCCGCACGCTTGCACGGGCCTTAACCCGCCTGCATCCGGTATGGCTATATGGCATGGCCGGTCTGGGCGTCGCCGCGCTGACGCTGGCGGCAGCCGATCCGCTGGCCGGGCTGACGATCGGGTCGCGCATCTTCATTGGCCTGCCGGGCGCACTGTTCACCGGCCTTGCCCTGCTCGTGCTGCTGCGCAGCCAGGTGCGCCCGGAGGCGGGTGTGTCGCGCGGATTCGCGGCGTGGCTCGGCGTTCTCGCAGCCGCCTTTCTGGGCTATGGCGCCCTGACCCCCTTCGTTTCTGCAGGCGATGCCGCCCTGCCCGCCTGGTTCCCCAGCACGGCGGATTTTCTGGCCGCCACTGGGCTGCCGATCCAGCTGCTGCGGGCCCTCTGCGCTATGGCGGCCACGCTGTCCCTGATCGCCCTGATGCGCCTGTCAGCCACCCGCAGGAGCGAGGATCTGCAGCGAACGCTCGACTCCGTCAACGGCTTCGTCTATCGCTGCAACAACGATCCCGACTGGTCGCTGGTTGATCTGTCGGGCAACGTCAAGGAACTGTGCGGCTATACGGCTGACGAATTTCGCGAACGCAACGGCGTGACCCTGGGCAGCCTGATCCATTCCGACGACGCCCCCCGGGTTTGGGCCGAAGTACAGAAGGCACTGGGGGAGCGGCACAATTTCGAGCTGTCTTACCGGCTGCGCACGCGCCATCGCGGGCTGATCTGGGTGTATGAATGTGGCCGCGGCATCTTCGATGAGGCAGGCAGGCTGCGTTTCCTGGAAGGCCACATCACCGACGCCACCGCGCTGGTTCAGGCCAACGAGGACCTGCGCGTCAAGGACGCCGCCCTCGAGTCCTCGATCAATGCCATTGCCATGGCCGGTCTCGACGGCAGGATCAGCTATGTGAATCCGGCTTTCGCCAGGCTATGGCAACTGGACGGGCCGCACGATGCGATCGGCCGTTCGCCGATCGAATTCTGGGAAGACCCGCAGGCGGCCAAAGCCGTGGTGGATGCGCTGCAGCAGCACGGAAGCTGGCAGGGCGAACTGCGCGCGCGCCGCGCCGACGGCTCGCTGATGGACCTTCAGCTATCGGCCAACATGGTGTTCGACGACGCTGGCAAACCGGTCTGCATGATGAGTTCCTTCGTCGACCTCAGCGAACGCATCCAGACGGAACATCGGCTGCTGGAAAGCACGCGCCGGCTCAACCTGGCCCAGGGCATGGCGCATCTGGGCAGCTGGGAATGGGATGTCGAGTCCGGCACAGTCGACTGGTCGGACGAACAATTCCGCATCCAGGGTTACGAACCCGGCGCGATCACGCCCACCTTCGACCTGTTTGCCCGGATGCTTCACCCGCAGGATCGCGAACGGGTGCTTGCCCTGGTCGGGCATGCGGTCATCGATGACGCACCGTTTGAAACCGAATATCGCATCGTTCGCACCGATGGCGCTGTGCGCTTCCTGGCCGCGCGCGGCGAAGTGCGGCGCGCGGCAGACGGCCGGCCGCTGCAGATGTTCGGCATGGGGCAGGACATCACCGCGCGGCGCGCGGCCGAGGAAGCCACCCGGGCCGCGCGCCGCGAGTTGCAGGCGATCATCAACGCGGCCACCCAGGTCGCGATTATCGCTACCGACGCGCACGGACTGATCACCCTGTTCAACCGCGGCGCGGAGCAGATGCTCGGCTACCGTGCGCAGGACATGGTCGGCAGGAAGACCCCGGTATCCCTGCACGACGCAGCCGAGATGGCCGCGCGTGCCGAGGCGCTGAGCCGGGCGTACGGCCGCCCGCTGCAAGGGATGGAGGTATTTCTCGAGCCGGCCCGCCGCGGCGATACGATTCCGCGTGAATGGACCTATGTGCGCAGCAACGGCGTCCGCCTGACCGTCAACCTGGGGGTGACTCCGCTGCGCGACGAGGACGGCATCATCACCGGCTTTCTCGGCGTGGCGACCGACATCACCGCACAAGCCGAACTGCTGTCGCGGCTCAGCAAGATCGGCCGCAATGCGCCCGGCATGATCTATCAGTACCAGCTGCGCGCCGACGGCTCGTCCTGCTTTCCCTACGCCAGCGAGGGCATCCGCGACATCTACGGCGTGGCGCCGGACGAGGTCGCCGCCGATGCCGGCATCGTGTTCGAGATCGGCCAACCCGACGACATCCGGCGTGTCGCCGCCAGCATCCAGGCCTCGGCGCGCGAACTCGCCCCTTGGCATGCGCAATACCGCGTCAACCATCCCGCCAAGGGCGAGATCTGGGTGGAAGGCCGCGCCTCGCCGGAACGGCTGTCCGACGGCAGCGTGCTGTGGCACGGCGTCATCTCCGACATCACCGAGCAGAAGCAGACCGAAATGGCACTGGCGCGCAGCCTGGAAGAGCTGCGCGCCTCCGAGCAGCGCCAGCGCGAATTGCTGGTCCTGACTCAGCGCGAGCAGGGGCGCATGGCGGCGCTGCTGTCGGGCATGAGCATCGGCATCCTGTTCGAGGACCGCGACAACCGGGTCGAATACGTCAACCCGTCTTTTCGCCACATGTGGGCGATCAAGGAAGACGTCGATCTGGTGGGCCTGCCCACCCAGGATGTGCTCGATCACTCGACCCACCGCCTGGCGCGCCCCGACCACGCCTCCAGGCACATCCTGCATGTGCTCGACACCCACGAGATCAGCGAACGCTTCGA
The DNA here is from genome assembly GCA_018820745.1 of Gammaproteobacteria bacterium. Classification (GTDB taxonomy): domain Bacteria; phylum Pseudomonadota; class Gammaproteobacteria; order Burkholderiales; family Thiobacillaceae; genus Thiobacillus. The sequence goes on along the minus strand of JAHJNP010000406.1, from coordinate 2,223 downwards.
GGTCGACCTCTACGACGGCCGCATCCTCACCCAGTTGTCGTATCCGGTGTCCGACCCGGACGGTCGCGTCATCGGCCGGCTGTGGCTCTACGAGGACATCACCCACGAGCGCCAGACCGCGCAGCAGCTCATCTACCTGGCGGAACACGATGCTCTCACCGGCCTCCACAACCGCCACCGCTTCCAGGAACACCTGGAGCGCATGATCGGCGCCTCGTCGCGCAGCGGCGGGCGCTTCGGCCTGCTGTATTTCGATCTCGACGAATTCAAGTACATCAACGACACCTTCGGCCACCGCGCCGGCGACACCGTGCTGGTGCGCGCGGCGGGCGAGGTGGCCAGCCTGGTGCGCGGCGGCGAGATGTTCGCGCGCGTGGGCGGCGACGAATTCGCCATCCTGGTCGAGATGATCCACGGCAACGAGCCGATGCAGCTGGCCGAGCGGGTCGTGCACGCCATTTCCGCCATCCCGTTCCGCTTTCGCGGCAGCAACCTGCGCCTCACCGCCAGCATCGGCATCGCGCTGTTCCCCCAGCACGGCGACAACGCCGAAGACCTGGTGGCCCATGCCGACACCGCCATGTATCAGGCCAAGGGCGGCGGCAAGAACACCTGGGCCGTGTACGACGCCAGCCGCAATACCACCGAGGCGATGCTGGCGCGCATGACCTGGCGCAGCCGCATCGCGCAGGCGCTCGAGCAGGACGGGCTGGAGCTGCACTTCCAGGGCATCTATCACACCCGCGACGGCAGCCTGAGCCATCTGGAGGCGCTGGTACGGATGCGGGATCCGCAGGAAGCCGGGCGCCTGATCATGCCGGGGCAATTCATCCCGGTTGCCGAGAAGACCGGCCAGATTCTCGAAATCGACCGCTGGGTGATCCGGCGCAGCATCGAGACCCTGGCGCAACACCCCGGTCTGGCGGCGCTGGCGGTCAATGTCTCCGGCCGCAGCTTCGACGAGCCGGCCCTGCCGCGCTACATCCACGAACAACTGGAACAGCACGACGTCGCGCCGAAGCGGCTGATCATCGAGCTGACCGAGACGGCCGCCGTCTCCGAGATGCAGGACGCGCAGCGCTTCATCGAGGCGCTGCAGCAGACCGGCTGCATGATCTGCCTCGACGATTTCGGTTCCGGCTTTTCCACCTTCGCCTACCTGAAATACCTCGGCGCGCAGATACTCAAGATCGACGGCATGTTCATTCGCGACCTGCCCAACAACCGCGACAACCAGGCTTTCGTCAAGGCGATGATCGACGTCGCCCGCGGGCTCGGCAAGGTCACTGTGGCCGAGTTCGTCGAGGACGCCGCGACCCTCGACATGCTGCGCGACTTCGGCGTCGACATGGCGCAGGGCTACCATCTCGACCGGCCGTCGGCCCAGCATCCCAGCTTCGACTGAGGCCGCGCGACGCATTGCCCGTGCCCGACGCGGATTCATGGCGGCGCCATTCACGTTAGAATGACCGCGTCTTTCGGCCACCCGCCGGCTCGTATCCAGATTCCCGTTCAATGACGCTTTTCTTTGCTGTTTTGACCCCCTTCGTGGGCGCAGCCCTGGTTGCGCTGGCGTCCCGTCTCGGGCGCGTGCATTCCGCCTGGGCGGCGGGCGCGGTCACGCTGGCGGCAATGGTCTGGCTGGCGCCTTCGCTGCACCTGCCGTTCGACGGCACCACGCTGATCCAGCAGCACGACTGGCTGCCCGCCCTGGGCCTCAACCTCGCGTTCCGCCTCGACGGCCTGGCACTGCTGTTCGCCGGGCTGATTCTCGGCATCGGCCTCCTGATCGTGCTGTACGCGCGCTACTACCTGTCCGAACGCGACAGCATGGGACGTTTCTATTCCTACCTGATGCTGTTCATGGGTTCGATGCTCGGCATCGTGCTGTCGGAAAACCTGATCCAGCTCTTGATCTTCTGGGAGCTGACCAGCCTGTCGTCCTTCCTTCTGATCAGCTACTGGCAGCACCGCGAGGAAGCCCGCCACGGCGCACGCATGGCGCTGGCGGTGACCGGCGCCGGCGGCTTCGCGCTGCTGGGCGGTTTCCTGCTACTGGGCCACATCGTCGGCAGCTACGAGTTGTCCGTGGTGCTCGCCTCGGGCGACCTGATCCGCGCGCATCCGCTCTACCTGCCGACGCTGCTGCTGGTGCTGCTCGGCGTGTTCACCAAGTCGGCGCAGTTCCCCTTCCACTTCTGGCTGCCGCACGCGATGGCCGCG
>JAHJNP010000405.1 GCA_018820745.1 Gammaproteobacteria bacterium | reverse complement strand
GGGCGTGATCCTGGGCACCAGCCTGCTGGTCAATCTGCCGCCCGAACCCATGCTGATTGCGCTGGCCGGGTTTGTTTTCGTCTTCGCGATGCGCAGCCTCCTCAACCTCCACGGCGACAAGCTGATTTCGCGCGGCTGGGCAGTGCCGGCCTCGCTCGCCGGCGGCACCGTGGGCGCCTTGTTTGGCACCGGCGGGCCGCCTTACGTCATTTACCTGAGCCATCGCATCCGCGACAAAAGCGAATTGCGGGCGACCTTTTCGGCGCTGTTCTTCACCGAGGGCCTGACGCGAATCGGCAGCTTTCTGGTGGCCGGGCTGCTGATGACGGCCTCGGTGTGGGTTGCGTTTTTTGCCGCGCTGCCGCTCGTGCTCGGTGCACTCTACCTGGGCGGACGTGTGCATGTCGGGATCGGCCCGGCGCAGATGGCGCGGCTGGTTGGCGTATTGTTGCTGGTGTCGAGCGTGTCATTGTTATTCAAGGCCCTGTCTAGATGAGTGAACCCGATTCGCTGCATTTCCAGTCCGTCTCGTTCACCGGGCATGCGCCCGGCGCGCGCCTCATCGTGCTGGGCGCGGTGCACGGCAACGAAACCTGCGGCACCCAGGCGATTCGCCGGGTGATCGCGGAGATTGAATCCGGCCGGCTGGGCATCGCCGCCGGCAGCCTCACCTTCGTTCCGGTCGCCAACCCGCTGGCCTACGCCCGCAAACAGCGCATGGGCGACCGCAATCTCAACCGCAACCTGATGCCGACCGACGCGCCGGCCGAGTATGAGGACCGCATCGCCAACTGGCTGTGCCCGCTGCTGGCGCAGCACGATGTGCTGCTCGACCTACATTCGTTCCATACCGCCGGCCAGCCTTTCGTCATGCTGGGGCCGCAGGACAACCGCGCCACGCTGGAGCCGTTCGCGCGTGCGGCGGAGGAAACCTCGCTGGCGCTGCGACTGGGCGTGCGTCGCTTCGTCGATGGCTGGCTCGACACCTATGCCGCCGGCGTCGCGCGCCGCCTGGCGGCAGGCGCGTCGTCGCGCGAGGCCGACGTGAATTACGGGGTGGGCACGACCGAATACATGCGCGCGCAGGGCGGCATCGCGCTCACGCTCGAATGCGGCCAGCACGACGATCCGGCCGCCCCCGCAGTGGCCTACCGCGCGATCCTTAACACGCTCACCCATCTGCGGCTGAGCACCGCACCCGCGCCGGCCCCCGTGGCCGACACCGAGGCGCTGCGCCTGTACCAGGTCGTCGACCGCGTCCATGCAGCAGATGCCTTTGCGCGCGACTGGTCCAGCTTCGACCGGGTGCTCGCGGGCGAAGTCATCGGCACGCGCCACGACGGCACCCCCGTGGTGGCGGACAGCGATGGTTATATCGTCTTTCCCAACCCCAACGCCCTGCCGGGACAGGAGTGGTTCTACCTCGCCAAGCGCAGCACGCGGGTGTGATTGCACCGCCTCAGCCGGTCTCGCCTATAAAAGAGACGGTCGGATATGATGGCCAGGGCTGATCCACAACCGATGGGGTAACCATCGAACGCACATGGGACAGGAAATCAATCGCACCCGCTTTTCAGAAGCGGACCTTGAGCAGTTTTCCGCCCGGCTGGCGGGAGAGACGGCGGCGTTGCGGTCGTTTGCCCAGTCCGGCGGGTTCAAGGATGGACGCTACGTCGCCGGGTTCGAACTCGAAGCCTGGCTGCTCGATCACGCCGGCCTGCCCAATCCCGTCAATGACGCCTACCTGCATGCGCTGAACGATCCGCTGGTGGTGCCCGAACTGTCGCGCTTCAACGTCGAGCTGAATGCGCCGCCGGTGGAGGTGGGGGCGGGCGTGCTGGCCGCCATGGAGGAATCCCTGCTGTCCACCTGGGACAGGTGCCAGCAGGTGGCGCACGGTATGGATGCGGTGCTGGCGATGATCGGCATCCTGCCGACCATCCGCGACGATGATCTGTGCCTCGCCAACATGTCTGCGATGAAGCGCTTCGACGTGCTCAATGCGCAGGTGCTGCAGCAGCGCGGCGGCGCGCCCATCCGCATCGACATCGAGGGAACGGACCAGCTTCACCTGCGCCGGCCAGACGTCATGCTGGAGGCCGCCACCACCTCGTTCCAGCTGCACCTGCAGGTGCCCTTCGATCTGGCGGGCCGCTACTACAACGCCTCGCTGATCAGTTGCGCGCCGCTGCTGGCGGCGGCGGTCAATTCGCCGCTCTTGTTCGGCCAGCGCCTGTGGCAGGAAACGCGGGTGCCACTATTCGAGCAGTCGGTGGAGCTGGGCGGCTACAACGGGCTGGCCGAGCCCAGCGTGCGGCGGGTGACGTTCGGGCGTGATTATGTGGCGCGCAGTCCGCTGGAACTGTTCGAGGAAAACCTCGAACACTATCCGGTGCTGCTGCCGATGCCGCAGGCCGAGGCGGCGGCGTGCTTTCCGCATCTGCGTTTGCACAACGGCGCCATCTGGCGCTGGGTGCGGCCGCTGATCGGCTTCGACGCCGCCGGGCAGGCCCATGTCAGGCTGGAGCAGCGGGTGCTGCCGAGCGGCCCGACGGTGCTGGACATGATGGCCAATGCCGCACTGTATTTTGGCCTGGTGCATGCGCTGGCGCGGCAGCCGAGCGCCGTCGAAGCCGGCCTGCCGTTTGCCGACGCGCGCGCCAACTTTTATGCCGCTGCCCGCCATGGGCTGCAGGCCGAGCTGACCTGGCTGGATGGCCGGCGCTATCCCGTGCGCGATTGGCTGCTCGAGGTCGGGCTGCCGCTGGCGCGCCAGGGACTGCGCGATTTCGGACTGCCGGATGCCGAGATCGAGCATTATCTGGGCGTCGTCGAAGCCCGGGTGCGCAGCGGCCAGACCGGTGCGGCGTGGCAATTGAGCCGGCTCGCGCGGGAGGGCGGCGACCTGCACCGCATGATGGACGCTTATCTGGACAACCAGCGCGCCGGTGCGCCGGTGCACGAGTGGGATCTATGACCCTGACGCAGTTAGATGCCGTGCCGCCCGGCTTGCTCGACCTGCCTGCCGCCCGTCTGGGCGAGGTGCTGCCGGGGCCGACGCTGATCCACCTGCCGGGCCGGCGCACGCAGCCCCTGTTCGCTTCGGTGCTGCTGCACGGCAACGAGGACACCGGCTGGCTGGCAGCGCAAGCGGTGCTGGAGAAATACGCGACGGCCGAGCTGCCGCGCGCGCTGTCGCTGTTCATCGGCAACATCGAGGCGGCCCGGACAGGCCAGCGCCGGCTCGACGGCCGGCCCGACTACAACCGGGTGTGGCCGGGCAGCGAGGAAGCGCATCCGGCCGAACGGGCGATGATGCAGCAGGTGGTCGACGCGATGCGCGCCCGCAAGGTGTTTGCCAGCATCGACATCCACAACAACACCGGTCTGAATCCGCATTACGCCTGCGTCAACCGGCTGGACCAGGATTTTCTCCACCTTGCCACGCTGTTTTCGCGCATCGTGGTCTATTTCGTCCGGCCGCGCGGCGTGCAATCGGCCGCTTTCGCCGAACTGTGCCCGGCGGTCACGCTGGAATGCGGCAAGCCGGGCACGCCCGGCGGCGTCGAGCATGCCGCCGCGTTCATGGAAGCCTGCCTGCATCTGTCCGAATTCCCGGCGCACCCGGTGGCGTCGCATGACGTCGACCTGTTTCATACCGTGGCCACGGTCAAGGTGCCGGATCAGGTCAGCTTCGGTTTTGTCGCGCCGGACGCGGACATCGACTTTGTGCCCGAGCTGGATCACTACAATTTCCGCGAACTGAAACACGGTGACCTGCTGGGCCGCGTGCGGCCGGGCAGCCCGGCCAGGCTGCGGGCGCTGGATGAAAACGGCGCAGAGATCGGCGACCACCTGTTTGATTACAGCCGCGGCGAGATCACCTTGAGGAAGCCGCTGATGCCGGCGATGCTGACGCGCGACGAACAGGTGATCCGCCAGGACTGCCTGTGTTATCTGATGGAACGGATCAAGACGCCCGCTTGAGTCAGCCGCGCGGATGGTGGACCGCGTGAAGCTGCTTCAGCCGTTCGCGCGCCACGTGGGTGTAGATCTGCGTGGTGGAAATGTCGCTGTGGCCGAGCAGCATCTGCACCACCCGAAGGTCGGCGCCATGGTTCAACAGGTGGGTGGCAAAGGCGTGGCGCAGCGTGTGCGGCGACAGCGGCCGGGTGATCGCGGCGGCGCGCGCGCGCCGCTTGATGAGATACCAGAACGCCTGCCGCGTCATGCCGCCGCCGCGCGCGGTCACGAATACTGCATCCGAGAGCTGACGTTCCAGCAGCAGCGGCCGCGCGTCCGCCAGATAGCGCTTGAGCCACTGCACCGCCTCCTCGCCCAGCGGCACCAGCCGGTCCTTGTTGCCCTTGCCGGTCACCCGCAGCACGCCGTCGTTGAGATTCACCGCCGTCAGTTTCAGCCCCACCAGTTCCGACACCCGCAAGCCGGTGGCGTACAGCGTTTCCAGCATCGCACGGTCGCGCAGGCCCAGTGAGGTGGCGGTGTCGGCGCTGTCGAGCAGGCGTTCGACGTCGGCCTCGGTCAGTGTCTTCGGCAGCGAGCGGGGCAGCTTGGGACTGTCGAGATTGAGCGTGGGATCAAAGGCGATGAGGTTTTCGCGCAGCAGATAGCGATAAAAGCGTTTCAGCGCCGAGGTGTAGCGCGCCGCGCTGCGCGGCTGCGCACGACCGGCGAAGCGCCACGTCAGATAGCCCTCGATGTCGCCCGCCACGGCAGCATCCAGGCGATGTGCACGTTCTTTTTCCAGCCAGCCGCCGAAGGTCTTCAGGTCGCGCCGGTACGCGGCCAGCGTCAGGTCCGCCAGCCCGTCTTCCAGCCACAGGTGGTCGCAGAACCGGTCAATCAGCGCGTCGTTCATGCGCCAGCAGCCAGGTTTTGACATCCAGCGGCGCGCCCGCGGCCGAATGCATGAAGCCCCCCAGCCCGCTTGCCGCCACCACGCGGTGGCAGGGGATGAGGATGGGCAGGGGATTCGAAGCGCACGCCTGGCCCACCGCGCGTGCGGCGGTGCCGAGCTGTTTCGCCAGCGCGCCATAGGTGGCGGGCTGGCCGGCTGGAATGGCCATCAGCGCGTGCCACACCCGCAGTTGGAACGGCGTGCCGGCAGGCACGAACAGCACGTCGATGGGGTGGGCCGGATTGTGCCAGTAGGCATCGAGTTCGCGCACCAGCTTCCTCGCCCGCGGGTCCAGCCGGGTGGCCCCGCGGGTGTCCGCAAGCAAGAAATCCAGCCGCGTCAGCGCGTCGCCGGTGAAACGGACACCGAGACGGCACATCGGGGCAGCAAGGATGGCGTCGTACGCAGACATGCTGGCATTCTAGCCGAGGGATTCACCCTCATTTCCGGATTTTGAAATGCTGGGTCCGGACGTGACCTTGAACCGGTTTCCGCCATTCTTTTTTGCGTCATACATCGCTTCGTCAGCATACCGGATCAGTTGCTTGTAATCGTCGCTGTGCGTGGGATAAAGCGCGACACCAATGCTCGGCGAAATATGCACCCGTTGATCGGCCAGGTCATAGCGCCGGCCGAGGGCGATGCGGATTTTTTCGGCGACCACCAAGGCCTCTTCCGGCAGGGGGATGTCGTGGAGCAGCACCAAAAACTCGTCACCCCCGACGCGCCCGACCGTATCCGATTCACGCACGCACTGCTTGAGGCGGTGGGCGACTTCCTGCAGCAGGAGATCGCCGATGGGATGCCCCAGGGTGTCATTGACCTGCTTGAACCTGTCCAGATCGATGTATAGCAAAGACAGCAGTTTTTGGTTCCGTTTTGCCCAGAGCAGCGCGGTTTGCAGCCGGTCATGGAACAGTTCGCGATTGGGCAGGTCGGTCAGCGGGTCGTGCCGCGCAATGTGCTGCAGCCAGATCTCCATCTGTTTGCGTTCGATCGCAGTCGCGATCTGGGCGGAGACGAATTGCAACAGTTCGACATCCTTTTGGGTATATCGCGCCTCAGCGCAATAGTTCTTCACCACAAGGGCGCCGATGACACCCTTTTTTGCGTTGAGCGGGACGCCAAGCCAGTTCAATGAATCCCGGCCAACCGCAGGATGGACCTGCCCGGGTGGGGACGCCCCGCTATCGGGTGTGAGAAGCAGGACTTGTCCGGTGCGGATGACCTGTGCGCTCAGCACCGCCGAATCCAGCTTTTGCGGCGCGGGGGCCTGATCGTATTCGTCGACATAGTAAGGAAAGGTCAACTCATCCTTGCTTTTATCGTAGAGCGCGATGAAGAAATTGATTGCCGGCAACAGTTCACCAATGATCTGATGAATGTGTTGAAACAAAGCGATCAAGTCTTCGGCGCAGTGCGCGGCTTCTGAAATGGCATAGAGTGCGGCCTGCATGGTGTCGGCACGCTTGCGTTCCGTTACGTCACGCGCCACGGCAACCCGCACTTGATCCGCCTCCGACCAGCGCGCTGACCACATGATATGGACGATCTGGCCGTCCTTGCGCACATAGCGGTTCTCGAAATGGGGCTGGGGTTGTCCGCCTACAATCTCGTCGACCGCCTGCAGCGTACGCGCCCGATCATCGAGGAACACGAAGTCGATCATCGGCCTGCCGATCATTTCCTCCGGCGTGTAACCGAAAATGCGTTCGCCCGCGGCACTGACAAAAACAAAGCATCCCCGCGCGTCGACAACGCAGATCGCGTCGAGCAGCAAATCCATGATGTTGCTGGGGGGGATGTGGCTATATGTTTTCACGTGGTCGTTTCATGGCCGCTGGCTCGAGGGCTCCGCGCCGGTCACCTGCCTCGCCATCCAGCGTTTGTCATCGGGATATTCTAGTCCTTGGTGCCTCAAATCCGGCGCCGTGCTCAGGCCACTGCCTGTAGCGGCGCCCGCTATCATCAACCGGGTAGGGCACAAGCAAAAACGCCCGCATGAAGCGGGCGTTTTGCATTGCGGCAGGATGGCTGCTTATTCGGCAGCCGGTGCTGCAGCCTTGACCTTGCGGGCGGGCAGCTTTTCCTTGATGCGTGCGGACTTGCCTGAGCGCTCGCGCAGGTAGTACAGCTTGGCGCGGCGGACATCGCCGCGACGCTTGACTTCGACGCTGGCGACCAGCGGCGAATGGGTCTGGAAGGTGCGCTCGACGCCTTCGCCGGCCGAGATCTTGCGCACGGTGAAGGCGGAGTTGAGGCCGCGATTGCGCTTGGCAATGACGACGCCTTCGTAGGCCTGCAGACGCTCGCGGGTGCCTTCCTTTACTTTCACCTGGACGACGATGGTGTCGCCGGGGGCGAAGTCGGGGAGGGTTTTGCCCAGGCGGGCGATTTCTTCCTGTTCGAGTTGCTCGATGATGTTCATGATGTTTCCTTGCATCTGGCGGGAGAGGTGCGCCACCGGGTCTGTCTAGACTCCCGGGCGGACGTCACGCCGTTTCACATTGGCCCGGGATTACCGGGCCGCTTTTTTCTGCGGCGCACCGGGTGGGTGCGCCGCGAGAAGTTCCTGTTCCTGCTTCGACAAGCCGCGTTTCGCCAGCAGATCGGGGCGATGGGCCGCCGTGATCGCCAGGCTCTGCTGCAATCGCCACTGGGCGATCGCAGCGTGGTTGCCGCTTTTCAACACCTCAGGCACCGCCATCCCCTGCCAGACTTCGGGCCGGGTGTAGTGCGGGCAGTCGAGCAGGCCGTTGGCGAAGGAGTCTTCCAGCGCCGAATCAGCGTCGTTCAACGCGCCCGGCAGCAGCCGGATGATCGCATCCATCAGTGCCAGCGCGGGAAGTTCGCCGCCAGACAGCACAAAGTCGCCGAGCGAGAGTTCTTCGTCCACGCGGCGCTGCAACAACCGCTCGTCAATGCCTTCATAGCGCCCGCACAGCAACACCAGTGAGGGCTTTCCTTTCAGTTCCATCACCCGCTGGTGCGTCAGCGGGCGGCCGCGCGGGGAAAAGTGCACCACCCACGGGGTCAAATTCTCGCTGGCCAGCGCCTGCTGCACGGCGTTCAGCGCGCGGTCCAGCGGTTCGGCCTGCATCAGCATCCCGGGGCCGCCGCCGTAGGGGCGGTCGTCCACCGTGCGGTGCGGGTCGTCGGTGAAGTCGCGCGGATTCCACGACTTGAACCGGTACAGCCCGCGATCCAGCGCCCGCCGGGTGATGCCGTAATCCAGCACGGCATCGAACATTTCGGGGAAGAGGGTGATGGCATCGAAGCGCACGCCTGCTTCCTTAGTAATCTTCGCCCCAGTCCACCTCGATCTGGCCGCCTGCCACGTCGACCTTGCCGACGAAGGCCGCGACGAACGGGATCAGGTGGTCGCGTTTGCCCTTGATCACCAGCACATCATGCGCGCCGGTTTCCAAAAGGCTATCCACTTGCCCGAGTTCGACGCCTTCACGGTTGACGACCTTCAGGCCGATCAGGTCCGTCCAGTAAAACTCGTTCTCCTGCGGCGGCGGCAAGTCGCTGCGCGCCACCGAGATTTCCTGACCACGCAGGGCAAACGCCGCGTCGCGGTCGTCGATGCCGACCAGCTTGGCGACCAGGGTGTTGCTGTGATCCTGGACGGCCTCGACGGTGTATTGCGCCTGCTGCTCGCCGCGGCCGACGCGCCAGGATTCAAAATCCATCAGCGTGCCCGGGTCGTCACTGAAGGTCTGCACCTTGACCCAGCCCTTGATGCCGAACGGGGCGGCGATGCGCCCCATCACGACCCAGTCGCTATCTTGGCTCAAGTGTGTTGACCCGGCTGGCCTGATTGAAATCAGGCAGCAGCGGGCTTGTTCTGTTTGACCAGGCGGGCGACGGTGTCGGACAGCTGCGCGCCGTTGCCGGTCCAGAAGCTGATGCGTTCCTGATCCAGGCGCAGTGCTTCGGAGCCTTCGGCAGCGACCGGATTGTAGAAGCCGACGCGCTCGATGAAGCGGCCGTCACGACGGCAGCGCGAATCGGCCACCACCACGTTGTAGAAGGG
>JAHJNP010000404.1 GCA_018820745.1 Gammaproteobacteria bacterium | reverse complement strand
GCCACCAGCGCGATTTGGATCAGTTTGTTCATTCCTCGACTCCTAATAAGACGCTGTCCACCGCATCGCACAGGCAATGGATGATCAGCAGATGGATTTCCTGAATGCGCGCCGTGGATTCGGCCGGCACGCACAGGAAGACGCCGTCATGCTGCATTTGTTCCGCCAGGCTGCCGCCCTGGCGTCCGGTCAGTGCGATCACCGGCATGCTGCGCGTGTGGGCCGCGGCCACCGCCTGCAACACGCTGGGCGAATTGCCGCTGCTGGAAATCGCCAGCAGCAGGTCGCCCGGCTGGCCCAGAGCCTTCACCTGGCGCGCAAATACCTGCTCATAGGCCGAATCGTTGGCAATCGAAGTCAGCGTGGACGTGTCGGTGGTCAGCGCAATCGCTGCCAGCCCCGGGCGTTCCTGCTCAAAACGGTTGATCATTTTCGAGGCAAAATGCTGCGCGACCGCGGCCGAGCCGCCGTTGCCGCAGGAGAGGATTTTCCCGCCCTGGGTCAGGCAGTGCACCATGTGGCGGGCAGCCTGTTCAATCGCCGGGGCAAGTGCCTCGGCAGCATCGAGCTTGGCCTGCGCCGAGGCCTGGAAATGGCCGAGAATTCTGTCGTGTAGGGGCATGGTTGGCTCGAGTGTTTCATGAATTCGCGTGATGATCGCGCAGGATTTTGTTTTGCATGGGAATTTTGTGAAGGAGCGACGTAGTTATTCATACGCCCGACTGAGAAAAATTGCCATGCGAGACAAAAGACCAGCGAGGGCGCGCGTCAATTTATGAAACATTCGAGCTTGAATTATCCCATATCGTCGAACGCGTTCCTGATCCAGTCTGGCGGCGCCGTGCCAGTGAGCGCGACCACGTCGAAACGGCACGGCGGCAGCGTCTTCAGCGTGGTCAGATACTGGCGCGCGGCGGCCAGCAGCTTCTTCTGCTTGGCGGGCGTCACGCTGGCGGCGGCACCGCCGAAGTCGCTGCGGCTACGCAGCCGCACCTCGACGAACACCAGGGTGGAACCGTCGTGCATGATGAGATCGATCTCGCCGAAGCGGCAGCGCCAGTTGCGCGTGAGCAGCGTCAGGCCGTGCGTTTTCAGGAACGCCTCGGCACGCGCTTCGGCGGATTGCCCAAGGTTGAACATCTGCGACAATGACGGCCCATGAACGAATCGACGCATCATACCCGCCTGCCGCCCGCGCTCTATGTCGTCGCCACGCCGATCGGCAACCTCGGCGACATCACGCTGCGCGCGCTCGACACACTGAAATGCGTGGATCGCGTGGCGGCGGAAGACACCCGCGTGTCGGGCCAGCTGCTGGCGCACTTCGATATCAAAAAGCCGCTGACATCCATCCGCGAGCACAACGAACGCGAAGCCGCCAACAAGGTGATTGAGTGGATTGCCGCCGGCGAAGCGGTGGCCTACGTATCGGACGCCGGCACGCCGGCGGTATCCGATCCCGGTGCGCGGCTGGTGGCGGCGGTGCGCGCAGCGGGCCAGACGGTGGTGCCGATTCCCGGTGTCTCGGCGGTGACGACGGCGCTGTCGGCCGCCGGGATCGAGTCGGGATCCTGGCTATTCCACGGCTTCCTGCCGCCCAAAACCGGCGCGCGCTGCGCGCAGTTGCAGACGCTCGCGGCGCTGCCCTGTTCGCTGGTGTTTTACGAGGCGCCGCACCGCATCGAGGAGACGCTGGCCGACATGGCGGCGGTGCTGGACGGCGCGCGACCGGTGACACTGGCGCGCGAACTCACCAAGCGCTTCGAATCCATCGTCACCCTGCCGCTCGCCGACGCCCCGGCCTGGCTCGCCGCCGACCCCAACCACGTGCGCGGCGAGTTTGTCGTCATCGTGCATCCGCCGGCGGCGGCCGCAGCGATGGTCGATGCGGAAGCGATGCGCGTGCTCGACGTGCTGCTGGGCGAGTTGCCGCCGACCCTGGCGGCCAAGCTGGCGGCCAGGATCACCGGACGCAGCAAGGCTGAACTCTATAAAATGACCCTCGCATTGAAACCGCAGGACTAGGAGCCTGTTTCAACAGGAATCGTACCCCGCGTTGAGACCCGGATCGGATGGATGCAAGGCGCAGCGCGCAGGCAATGGCCATCCATTGCCAAGCGCTGCAACGCCGCAGACGCCAATCCTGGCCTCAACCCGAAGGGTCGGTTGCCTTCGGGCGCATTGCGGTGTTGCGGGTGACTCGTGGAGAATGGCTCCATTTCGCCCCCCGCGCCTTGCACTGCCTCCCGAAGGCAACCGGCGCGGGGCATGATTCCTGTTGAAATAGGCTCCTTTGCATGACCGACACCCTCACTCTCACCCGCCCCGACGACTGGCACATCCACTTCCGCGACGGCGGCGCCATGCAGAGCGTGCTGCCCGACACCGCGCGCGTGTTCGGCCGTGCCATTGCCATGCCCAACCTGAAGCCGCCGGTGGTGAGCGTGGCCGCCGCGATGGCCTACCGCGAGCGGTTGCTGGCCGCCGCAGCCGGCACTGCGTTCGAGCCGCTGATGACGCTCTATCTCACCGACAATACGCAGCCCGATGAAATCCGCCTCGCGCGCGAAAGCGGTTTCGTGCACGCGGTGAAGTATTACCCGGCCGGCGCCACCACCAACTCCGACGACGGCGTCACCGAGCTCACCAAGGCCTACAAGGCGATCGCAGCGATGGAGGAAGTCGGCATGCCGCTCTTGCTGCACGGCGAAGTGGTCGACCCCGAGGTCGACGTGTTCGACCGCGAAGCGGTGTTCATCGAGCGTCACCTGATCCCGCTGCTGCGCGATTTCCCCAGGCTGAAAATCGTGCTGGAGCACATCACCACGCGCCAGGCAGCCGAGTTCGTTGCGGCCGCGCCGGACAACGTCGCCGCGACCGTCACCGTGCATCACCTGCTGTACAACCGCAATGCCATGTTCAAAGGCGGCATCCGTCCGCATATGTACTGCCTGCCGGTGTTGAAGCGGGAACAGCACCGGCAGGCACTGGTGGCCGCGGCCATTTCCGGCAACCCCAAATTCTTCCTCGGCACCGACTCCGCGCCGCATGCGGTGGGCGCCAAGGAAACCGCCTGTGGCTGCGCCGGCATCTATTCCGCGCACGCCGCGATCGAGTTGTATGCCGAGGCGTTCGAAGACGCAGGCGCGCTCGACAAACTCGAAGCCTTCGCCAGCTTTTACGGCGCCGATTTCTACGGCCTGCAGCGCCACACCGACACCATCACGCTGAGGCGGGCAAGCTGGGACGCGCCGGCCAGCCTCCAGCTGGGAAACGAAACGCTGGTGCCGCTGCGTGCGGGCGAGGCCATCCGCTGGCGCGTGGCTTGATATAAAAACGGCAGACCGGAAAAGTCTGCCGTGGTGGAAGCCAGACGTCGCTTCCAGGGGTCGCGCAGCATTCGCTACGCGGGAGGAGCGTGTTACGGGAATGCCGGAATGGTGGGCTCGATGCCCGAACTCATGGCTTCTGGGTGGTGCGCGGCAATCAGCTGCTTGATCTCGTCGACCCGGCCCGACGGCACATCCACCATCATCAGGATATGCCCGGCGGCAATGGCCGACTCGAAGCTTTTCAAGCGCGAGTTGGGAATCGAACTGGCGACCATGCTGGCGACCCAGGCGCCAAATGCGGCGCCGATCAGCGCGGTGAGCAGAATGGTGACGAGTTGCAGGTCGATGCCGGCGGGCGGAAAAAATACCGCTACCAGACCGGCGATGATGCCGATGCCGCCACCGACGGCCAGGCCGGTTTCGGCGCCATGGATGAAGTCGGATTTTTGCAGGATCGAGGCTTCGTGCAGACCGGCCAGCGGCACGCCGTCCCTGGCCAGGACGTGGATGTGACCGTCCTCGATGCGGGCAAGCAAAAGTTCGTCATGAATCTGTCGGGCGCTGCGGGTGTCCGGCACCATGAAGTACAGACGTCTTCTCATGATGAATCTCCTGATAAGGGTCGTTATCCGGCCCGGATACCTTTGATTAGCAGATCGACCGCTGCAGTCAAGTAAAGGCTTTATAATCGGGGTGGGAAAGCCGGTCAGACAACCGCTGCCACGCAAGCCCCCTCGGGGGCATGATTGGGAGAGGAAAGTCCGGGCTCCATAGAGCAGGATGCCGGCTAACGGCCGGACGCCGCGAGGCGAGGAATAGGGCCACAGAGACGAGCGTATTAAGTTACGGTGAAACGCG
>JAHJNP010000403.1 GCA_018820745.1 Gammaproteobacteria bacterium | reverse complement strand
CGCATGCCGCTGGTGGATACCTCCGACCCGTTCATCGCGCGCGACGTGCCGCTGGCCGACGAATCGCTGTGCGTCATCCACTTCCGCGACCGCGAGCGCCATGATTTTCCCGATCTGCTCGAGCGCATTCCCGGCGCTTTCATGTCGCGCCCGACCACGATGGTGGTTCCCAACAATGACCTGCGCCTGGCCCTCGGCATGATTTGCGGTCCGATTCTGGCCAGGTTCATGGAGGTGCGCGGCGCCGCAACGGAGAATAGGCCTTGGGGTCAGGTCTAGAGTCATAGCATTGTGCATCATATCTAGACCTGACCCCATCGATAGACCTAACCCCATCGATTCGCCCGTTCTGAATCAGGTGATCGGTTTGCGGGGAATCGAAACTTCGGGGTCAGGTCTTGCAATGACACATTTCATTCGATGCAAGACGAAAGGGAATGTTGCAATGGAAGACCTGACCCCCTGGCGAACAGAAAATCGGAACTGATCCTTATAATTCTGTCGAAAATCTTTACAGGTTTCTGGCTATCCTTGCGTTGAAAAATTTTTAAGTAATTGTTAAATATGACATAAATATCATTGGCCCGTTTTATGCGTGATTGCACAAGCCATGTTTTAAACATGGTTTTCATCAACGTGATCGGGGAGGCATTGACAATGATTACGATACGTTCACTCATCGCCATGGGCATCGGCGCATTGATTGCGTCAACTAGCGGATTTGCCTTTGCTCTGCCATTCACCCCGATTATGGATGAATTCAGGATCACGAAAGGCCCCGCCGAGATATTCAACGATTCATTCGCAGACGGAGTTGTTCCGCCAAGCGGCCCCGACGGTGCGGCAACATACTTTGGAGTGGGATTTGACGGAATGACCAGCGAGTCCGGGGGCTCGCTGACGATGACGCCCTCCCTCGGCGACCCCACGGGACTCATCGGAACCTTCGCCGAGCATTCGACCGTGGCGTCCAGATTGCTGGCAACCAATCCTGACAATCCAAATTTCTTGGGAGTGGATAGTGCTTTCTCCATCCATGGGCTATTCGATATGTCGAACCTTCCCATGGTCACAGGGCAAAGCTTCGGCATTCGTGCAACGGATCGGGCGCTCGGAATTGGCAACGAGGGTGACGACACCTATGTGCTGTTTGTTGGTATGAATCTGGACTCGGATATTGTTGTCGCCTTGCGTCACGTGAATTTCGTCACGGATGTGAGTACGCCGCTCGACGCGTTTTCCATCCAGTCCCTCCTGCCTACTGCCGGCAAAATCGAGCTGATTCTGTCCAAGGCAGCCGGAGCCAGCAACCTTCTGGCATCGTATGTTCTCTACGACAACAACGTCAGCCCAACCATTTTAGACGCCGGTTCGATCGGCTCGGGATTGACACTCGGCATCTATTCGGGCGAGGACTATATCCGAGGGGGGTTCCAGTCGACAGACATTGTTGCTGTGCCGGAACCAGCCACTCTGGCTTTGCTTGGCCTCGGCTTGGCGGGTATGACTTTCGCGCGCAAACGCAAAACACACGCATAACACCAGAACGTTCCTTACCTCACCCGCAACCCCGGCCTCGTGTCGGGGTTTTTATTGCGGCAAATAAATGGGGTCAGACACGATTTTCATAGCCGGGCAAGGGCAATAATCGTGGCTGACCCTATCCTATTATTAGGAATATTCATGGGCCGGGCTTGGCTGGCGCTTCTTTCAGGAGCGCCTCTTTTTCTTCTTGCTGTACCTTCTTGGCATATTCAACGGCCCATGCGTCCGTCTCGTACTTGCTCCAGCCAAAATTATGGTCCTCTCTCTTCCAAGCATCAGCCACCTCCTGGAGCGGAGTTTCACCACCATTCTTTCGCGTCATAAGCTGCATCATTCCACCTCCTTCTAATCAGGAAAGTCGATTCTTCCAAGGCATACGCGCCAGCCCTTCATGATCGGCACAAGGATGCGGCAGCGGCAAGCGCCATCGTCATCGCAGTTATCACGATCATCTTCATAAGACCTCTCCTGAGAAAAACGTTCAAACACACTCTGTAGGCTTGTAGGCTTGGGGTCAGGTCTAGATAAGTTTCATGGCCTGGCCTTGCCCGCGCGAACACAGGGTCTGATCTAGCCCTTTGCCATTCGGCAACCCGACCTCACCGCTTCAACTCTCTTTTCTCCCCCAGCGCCTTCAATAACCTCCCCCAACGCCTTCAATAAGCGAACGATGCCCGCGTCCGCGCTCAGACGTATGCTAAAAAGAAAAGCGATAAGGCGTCGCGGGCCGACTCCGCGTATGCCCATGATCCGGTGACGCGCCGCGTGAAGTACGACGCACCGAACGGGAATATGTGATCTCCCCGCAGGATTTGATCTCCGACTTCGTTCGTGCTCGCCATCCCTCAGGTTAGAAATTCACTTTGAAGGAAACAGAAAATGGCTCGTGTCAGCACCTATCTCAATTTTCCCCGCTCGACCGAAGAGGCTTTTCTGTTTTACAAGTCCGTCTTCGGCACGGAGTTCGTCGCGCCAATCGCCCGCTTCAAGGACATGCCGCCCGCGCCTGACCAGCCGCCGCTGCCTGAAGCCGATCAGAACCTTGTCATGCACGTCGGATTGCCCATTCTGGGCGGGCACGTGCTGATGGGAACCGATGCGCCGGAATCGATGGGCTTTACCGTGACGCCAGGCAACAACGTATACATCAACCTTGAGCCCGACACGCGCGCCGACACTGAGCGTCTGTTCAATGCGCTTGCGGCCGGCGGCAAGATCGAGATGCCGCTACAGGAGATGTTTTGGGGGGACTATTTCGGCAGTCTGGTTGACCGCTTCGGCGTCCATTGGATGTTCGACTGCGCCAGCAAAACCTGACACGTTTCCATAGCATGGACACGCCCAATCGAACACAGGAGACATCCTCATGAGATTCATGATTCTGGTGAAGGCAACCAAAGACTCAGAGGCGGGCGTAATGCCAAGCAAAGCGCTTTTTGCTGAAATGGGACGATTCAACGAGGAACTGGTGAAGGCGGGAGTCATGTTGGCCGGGGAAGGACTCCATCCCACTTCCAAGGGCGTGCGCGTGCGCTTTTCGGGTACGGCGCGCACGGTCATCGAAGGGCCGTTTGCCAATCCCAATGAATTGGTTGCGGGCTTCTGGCTCTGGCAGGTGAATTCTCGTGAAGAGGCCATCGAGTGGGTGAAGCGCTGTCCAAATCCCATGCCCGAAGATTCGGAGATTGAAATCCGGCAGATATTCGAAGCAGAAGACTTTGGGGCTGAGTTCACCTCTGAAATGCGGGAGCAGGAGGAACGCCTGCGTGCACAGATTCCCGGCAAGGACTGAGTCTGTTGCGTAGAACGTGGAGTATTCCAGCAAAAGGCAATAGACCGTTGCAAATGGGCGCCACAGTTTCTGTGCGTTTCTATAATGGGTGCATCCACTTCAGCCACTGGAGGAGTTATGCGGCGCCACCTCATCTATGCATTGCTGCTGCTGCAGTTGAGTTTTACGGCTGCCGCCGACAATGGAACTGAACTGGAAAAACTCTACGGTGCCTTGAACATGCTCAATCAGCAGCAACAGGCGGTCTATCAGCAATTCCAGATGGTGCAGGAAATGCGACGCGGCAGCGTACCCATGCTCTACGGTATGCCCATGCCTCCTCCACCAAGCGGGCAGATCGCGAACTACGATGCGGTGGTCGAGGCGCAAAAAAGTGCAATCCTGCGCGCGGAATCTTTGTATCAGCAGGCTGACCAGCTTCTGGCCAAATACAATGAAATCGAAGAAATGAAAAAGCCGATACAGTCGAGAATTTACGAGCTTGCGTTGAAGGCCGGGCAAGACTGACCTCCCAACGAGCCGGCACGGGGCTGGCCTTGCAATGCAATACATCAATGCAAGCGCGGACCCCGAATTCCCGTGACTCCGAATTCCCGGGGCTCACGCCAACCCAACTCCGGGATTCAAGCTTTCTGGGCCCCCAGCGGGCACCAGCCCGTGGGACTGACCTCGCCTTCAACCCGCTTGCAGGTATTCAACTCGGCAATGAAGTGTATGCAGCCGGCGGCGCACGTCTTTCCATCCTTGGGAACGTTGGGCCGCAGGGAAGAGAAACAGGAACGCCATGAATCCGAAGATCGTTATCAGGAGCGAAATCGCGGCCGATGTGCGCGCGATAGCCGAGGTGACCGTCGCCGCGTTCGAGGCCCTGGAGATCAGCAATCACACGGAGCAGTACATCATCGCGGCACTGCGCGCCGCCAAGGCCCTCACGCTATCGCTCGTCGCAGAAATGGATGGCCGGGTGATCGGGCATATTGCCTTTTCTCCGGTGACTATTTCGGATGGCACACGGGACTGGTACGGTCTCGGGCCTGTTTCGGTGTTGCCGGCATACCAGCGGCAAGGCGTTGGCAAGGCCCTGATACGGGAAGGGCTGGCGCGGCTGAAGGCCATGAATGCGCAAGGATGTTGTCTCGTTGGACATCCGGATTACTACAGGAAATTCGGGTTCATCAACATGCCGGGACTGGTGCTTGAGGGCGTGCCGCAGGCGGTCTTCTTCGCGCTGCCTTTCGACGGGCAAGCTCCTCGGGGCACCGTCGCTTTCCACGAAGCATTCAAAGCGGATGGCCAGCAAGCGGGTGCGTTAAAGGGGCAGGGCTCGAATTAATTGCAGAGCGGGTATTTCGCACGCCCTAACCAGGCAACCTTTCATCTGCTCGAACTTCACCGGGCTGACGTAACCAGGCGATTGATGCATGCGGCTCCGGTTGTAGAACAGTTCGATGTAATCGAATATATATGGCGAGGCGCTTCAGCCGCATCGCACACCTGATTAACCGGGACTCTTTTTATCGATCGACATGAGCAACAACACCATCCGCGCCCGACTGTCCCTCTCGTTCAAGGGCGAGACTTACGAACTCGATTCCGTCATCGACCTGGATGGCTGTCTCGACGCGTCTGGCGAGGCGCCCGATTTCCATCGACGGCTGGCCCAGGCGGCGGGAATTGATCCCTACTCCTATCTGTATGAAGCATTGGAGACGCATGAGATCGCGTTCTCGGATGCCACGGGGGTGGCCGCGCGAAGCTGCCGCGATGGCCGGTTCGACTGGGCTCGATTCGAGCAGGACCGGCGCGAGGAGCAGGACTGGCAGGCTGTCAGGGCCATCGCGCAGCGGACGCTGGGGGCGCGCGACCTGGACGCGGAGCCGGACCTGAAGACGGCCCTGCTGGCAGCGTATCGGGCCGGGAAGGCGCGCGCGCCGTAGAACCTCCATGGCGACCCATGGGGTCGGCTTTGCAGGTCACCAGGGGGTCAGACGCCTTGATCGGCGGTCAGGGATGGCCATGCTGCTTGGTGGGCGCCACGGTCTCGTTACGCTCGCCCTGCGTGAGTTGGGCGAGGGCCAGGAGGATGTCCCGCATCGGGTCGCTTTCCGGTCCCTGCATGCCTACTTCTTCGGCGACCGCGATCTCGGCGGCGTCATATTGCCTGGAGCGCAGCAGCTCGATTTTCTCTTCCCGCGTGAGGCCGGGATGGTTGAGGATTTCTTGCGGGCTGGCAGATGCCAGTGCCGGATCGGGCAGTGCCCGGCCCCGCCGCGCCGGTTCGTTTTGGACGGTGTGGGTCATTTGACGGATCCTTTCACGATGGCTGGGCGTTTTCCGCCGGGCATCCTGGCGTGGCAGCCGCCCAGGTAGAAATGCGACCCGGCTGCCGCTGCGTTGGTTCCGGGCACCTTCGCCTGGTTTTGGGCCAGACCGCTGGCCTTCCCACCTGGAAATTCGCGCGTCCATGCGCTAAAAACCAAAGATGCATGGAATGAGGGACTCGTCATGCCGGCTTACCCCCGCGCCCCCTTGGCGTCAACCCCACCCGGCCGACAGAAAGGCGCACTGGGCATATTCCAGTTGCTGGGTTTGGGCCTGCTGCTGCTGCTTGTGTTGATGGTGCTGATTGTCGTGGTCAGGAGCCTGTTCACCTGATTCCGCAATTCTTCTTCGCCACGCTGCCATGGCGGGGCGTTCCGCTTGTTGCAATGTGAAAAGTTGCAGACTGGACTGTCCCGGGTGAACCAGCTGTCGCCCAGCGGCGGATGCCTCAACGCCCGGAGAAATCGCCCAGAATGATCTTGAGATCGCGTTGCCAGGTTTCTATCAGCCTGACGGTTTCCGGCTCGGGAAACATTTCTTTCCAGACTTCCAGGTCGTCGCTGCTCACCAGCGTGTCTTTGCCTTCCACGATCAGGGAGAGCCTGAGCGGAAGAACGCTCAGGAGTCTGGGGTCGATTTTCATGGCCTGATCCATGGTCGATGATTTTCCGATAAACAGGATGCGGATGCCGGGGTCGGGGTAGCCGCGTTTGACCAGGG
>JAHJNP010000402.1 GCA_018820745.1 Gammaproteobacteria bacterium | reverse complement strand
TCCATCCTCGGCCTCACGCTCGACTACGGCCCGTTCGGCTTCCTCGACGCCTTCGATCCCGGCTACGTCTGCAACCATTCCGACACCGGCGGCCGCTACGCCTTCGACCAGCAGCCGGATGTGGCGGCGTGGAACCTCACCAAGCTGGCGCAGACGCTGGTGCCGCTGATGTCGGTGGAGGCCGCGTCGCAGGCGATCAGCGAATACCCGCAGGTGTTCGGCCGCGCCTACCTCGAGCGCATGGCCGCCAAGTTCGGTCTGCCGCCGGGCAGCGAAGCCGCCTCGCTCGTGATGGACGCGCTAGAACTACTGGCGCAGAACCATGTCGACTACACGATCTTCCTGCGCCGCCTGTGCGACTTCGACAGCGGGGAAAATGCCTCCAACACGCTGCGCGACCTGTTCCTCGACCGCGCAGCCTTCGACGCCTGGGCGGCGCGCTACGCCGCCGCGCTGCGCCAGCAGGGTTCAAGCGACACCGAACGCGCTGCGGCGATGCGGCGCGTCAATCCCAAATACATCCTGCGCAACCACCTGGCCGAGATCGCCATCCGCCGCGCGGCGGACGACCGCGACTACAGCGAGGTGAACCGCCTGCACGCGCTGCTGGCAAGCCCGTTCGACGAGCAGCCGGAATACGAAGCCTATGCCGCCGAACCGCCTGACTGGGCGAGGAAGATTGAGGTAAGCTGCTCTTCGTGAACCGTAGCCTCGCCCTGCTCGCCTGCCTGTTGACTGCTGCCCTGCTCGCTGCCTGCAGCAGTCAGCCCATCGCGCGCCGCGACGGCAGCAGCAGCGTACGCAGCTTCAGCATCAAGGAACTGGCCAAGGGCGACGTCGACACGGTGATTGAAATCCACCAGCAGGAAGTCATCACCGCCCTTAGGACCCTTACCCTCAAGCTCTACCGCCGCAATCCCAACGAGTGGCGCAAGTCCGGCTTTGCCAGTGCCGACGCCGCCGCCGCTGCGCTGTTTCGCCCAGTGGAAAATTGGCAGCTGGCGCCGCACAAAGACCTGCCCTGGGAAACCGCGCTGCTCGAACCCTGGCGCAACGATTTCGCCGGCGACCGGGTGAAAACCCTGATGGACGGCTTGCTGGTCATGCACATGGGCGCCTTCGACCACCAGACCGAGTTTTACCTGCTGTCCGAGGTTGACGCACAGAAGCTTTACAACGCCGCCCGCAATACCGAGGCCGTGGTGTGGAAACTGTCGAATGCCCGCAACGCCCAAGGCGAACTGATCCTGCTCTCCAACGGCTTCGACGACAACGGCGTGCCCAACCTCAGCTTCGAGCGCGAATTCGGCAAGCTCATCGGCATCCAGGACACACTGGCCAAGATCATCGAGGACAAGAGCAACCGCGCCATCCGCTTCGGCGTGGTCAACGTTGCCAGCATGGTCTTCCTGCCGATCTGACATGGCGGCTGATCCCTACGCCCACAGCGCCACGCTCACGCGCGACCAGTGGGCCTGGGAATTCCTCCGCCGCAACCCGGACTACCAGCGCGACTACCGCGCCTTCATCACAATCTGGCGCGCGCTCGAAGCCGACTACGGCGCGCCGCCCAATCGCGATTTTTCAAGGTGGAAGCGCGACCCGCGCGCCTACGGCCCGCTGCCCGGCGACGCCGAACTCGCCGCGCCGGCCGGCGAGCTGTGTACGGTCGACGACGACCGCGTGCTGCTCGAATGCTGGATAGGCGCCAAATGGGGCTTCCACAAATTCCCCCTCGACCCCGCGCGCACCGCGCCCGCCCCCGACGAACTGTCGTGGCGCCCGCCCCCGCATCCGGATGCCCCCGCCGAGCCGCCCTATCGCCTCGACCTCACGTTCGATCTATCCCTGCCCCTGCCGCCGCAGCTGGAAGCCGCGAAATTCCGCCTCGTCAGCCGCGCCGCCGAACTGCGGCGCCAGGGCCAAGCCGCACCGAAGACCGTGGCGAACCAGTGTGCACGCTGGACCCAGATGCTGCGCGTGCTCGACGGCGCCGCTACGCCGGACGCCGACGCCGCGGACTTGCTGGATGAAGCGAAGGCGCTGGTTGCGGGCGGTTATCGCGAGATCCTGCGGCTGGCGGAGGGCGGCGTGGAAGCCACTTAATGTTGGATGCAAGGCAACATCCGGCCTTCAACACGTAATATGGCAACAGGAGCAACCACTTTGATTTGTTCGATCAAAGAGCTAGTGGGCCGACAATCTGGGCATTTGAATGATCAAAATCGAGATACTGTCGGTTCGTAATCCACAATGGGCGAGCGAAGATGGCAGCGCCATCAACTGCAGGATAAGAACCAATACGCTCGTTGAAGAGGTGCCGTTTACCGCTTCTAAGCATGACCTCGAGCCGCACGGAAGGGAGATTTACGCTAGGTGCCTAGCTGGCGAGTTCGGCGATATTGCACCTATGGAGCCCAAATCTGCGCGGGAGCCCATGCTGCAAAGCAAACTTCCTCCCGAGTACCTGCTTCTAGAACGGTTCCTCCTTGAAGCCAACCAAGAGAACAATCGGAAATCCTTCCGTAGCGTCGTCATCGTCTGGGGCTCACTACTCGATAACCTGCTAGATGAGATGCTGGAACGTGAGGCCTTGCGTGCTGCAGTTGCAGGGAAACCTGTCGGCAAACCGCCACAAACCTTCAATGGGCGAATAGAACGAGCACTGCAAGTAGGTCTGATCGACCAGGACGATGCGAGGAAATGCCATCATATTCGGTGCATCCGGAACGTGGCGGCTCACGACTGGAAATTCTCTCTCGCAAGCACAGATGTGTTGCCAAGCTTCCGGGCTCTCTACGAAACGGATCATTCGCAAACCCTGGTCTTCCATAAAGACTTGGATTTTCTCGTTCAGCAGGTATATAGCGCATCGTGTGCCATGCTTGTTATGAGATTTATGAGGCTTCCTCAGGAGAGGTAGCAATAGCGCTAACCATGCACTCTGGTCGACACCAGCAAGTTCACTCAGCTTGGGCATCACCCAAAACAAACCGGGGCACACGGCCCCGGTTTTCATTTCAGCTCGGAAGCGCAACGCTTCCAGAAAGCCGCTCAGGCGAAATTCGCTTCGGCAAACTTCCAGTTCACCAACTTGTCGAGGAAGGTCTCGACGAACTTGGGACGCAGGTTGCGGTAGTCGATGTAGTAGGCGTGCTCCCACACGTCGATGCACAGCAGGGCCTTGTCGCCGGTGGTCAGCGGGGTGCCGGCGGCGCCCATGTTGACGATGTCGACCGAGCCGTCGGCCTTTTTCACCAGCCAGGTCCAGCCGGAGCCGAAGTTGCCGACGGCGCTGGTCTGGAAGGCTTTCTTGAATTCGTCGAGGCTGCCCCACTTCTTGTTGATGGCGTCCGCCAGGGCGCCTGAGGGCGCACCGCCGCCGTTGGGGGTCAGACAGTTCCAGAAGAAGGTGTGGTTCCACACCTGCGCAGCATTGTTGTAGACGCCACCGGCAGGCGCAGTCTTGACGATGTCCTCGAGCGATTTGCTCTCGAAGTCGGTGCCCTTGATCAGGTTGTTGAGGTTGGTCACATAGGCCTGGTGGTGCTTGGCGTAGTGATATTCAAAGGTTTCCTGGGACATGTGCGGCGCAAGCGCGTCCATGGCAAAAGGCAGTGCGGGCAAGGTGTGTTCCATAACTCTCTCCTGGATTGAATGAACAGCAATCAATATAGTGTGTCGAGCAAGCGTGACAAGCTGATGGGGCGGCACGATTGATGCAATGGGAATGTGCCGGGACCCATCAAGGATGTATCCCTGGGGGCATCGACGATGGCTTGCGTATGGCCGGACGAGATGTCTGCCCGGCTGGAGTTGCGGCGTGCAGAATGCTGCACGCACAACGGAAACTGGTCGGGACGAGAGGATTTGAACCTCCGACCACTTGACCC
>JAHJNP010000401.1 GCA_018820745.1 Gammaproteobacteria bacterium | reverse complement strand
GGGCTATCAGCCGACCATGGGCACTGAGTTGGCGCAGCTGGAAGAGCGCATCGCCAATACCGATACCGGCGCCATCACCTCGATCCAGGCGGTGTATGTGCCGGCAGATGATTTGACCGACCCGGCGGCGGTGCATACCTTCTCGCATCTTTCTGCGTCCATCGTGCTGTCGCGCAAACGGGCAAGCGAGGGACTGTATCCGGCCATCGACCCGCTACAGTCCAGTTCCAAAATGGCCACGCCCGGCGTCATCGGCGAGCGGCACTATGCCCTCGCGCAGGAAATCCGGCGCACGCTCGCGCAATATATCGAACTGAAAGACATCATCGCGATGCTGGGGCTGGAACAACTGTCGCCGGAGGACCGCAACGTGGTCGCCCGGGCCCGGCGACTGGAGCGTTTTCTCACCCAGCCATTTTTCACCACCGAGCAGTTCACCGGTCTCAAGGGCAAGCTGGTCAGTCTCGACGACGCGCTGGATGGCTGCGAGCGCATCCTGCGCGACGAGTTCAAGGACATGCCGGAAAGCGCGCTTTACATGATCGGGACGGTAGACGAAGCGAAGGCGAAGGCAAAAGCCCAGGTTAATTCGAAACCCCAGGAGGAAGTCGAGCATGCAGCCAGCACGCATGAATCTTAAGGTTCTCCTGCCTTTCAAAATCTTCGCCGAGAAAACCGGCGTGTCGCGCATCGTCGCCGAGACACGCGAGGGCTCATTCGGACTCCTGCCCCACCGGCTTGACTGCGTGGCGGCGCTCGCGCCGGGGATACTGGTTTTCGAGACCGAAATGGAGGGTGAGGTTTACGTGGCCGTGGACGAAGGGGTGTTGGTCAAGACCGGCCCGGACGTGCTGGTTTCCGTGCGCCGGGCGCTGGTCGGAACGGACCTCGGCCAATTGCGCGATGCGGTGGAGCAGGAGTTTCTGACCCTGGACGAGCACGAGCAAAGCGTGCGATCGGTGCTGGCGAAGATGGAAAGCAATTTCATCCGCCGCATGGCGGCGTTTCACAATGAGTGACGAAAGCCAGAATAAGCCCTCGAAGCCGAAGCCGTCGCTCAGTCAGGAGGTCGGTGCGAAGGCGGCGCGCAAGCTCAAGGCACAGCGCAACGCCGCGCCGGGCGTCTGGTTTGGCCTGGGTATGATGGGGATTGTCGGCTGGTCGGTGGCGATTCCGACGCTGCTCGGCGCGGCGCTCGGGCTCTGGCTGGACCAGCGTTATCCGGGCGGCCGCTCCTGGACACTGGCGCTGCTGGTGGCCGGGCTTGCAATCGGCTGTTTCAATGCGTGGCACTGGGTTACCAGGGAAGACAAAGCCATGCGGGACGAACAGGAAGATAAGCATGGATGAATGGTTGACGCTGGTGCTGGCATTGATGGCGGGCCTACTGCTCGGTGCGATTTTTTTCGGCGGTCTTTGGTGGACGGTGCGCAAGGGCGTTGCGTCTGAACGGGCAGCACTTTGGTTTCTAGGCAGCATGCTGCTTCGAACAAGTGTTGTCCTGCTGGGGTTCTATTTTGTCCTGGGAGACAATTGGCAGAGACTGGTCGCGGGTCTGCTCGGTTTTGTCATCGCGCGCATCATTGTGACGCGGCTGACCCGGCCGTCGGAAGAACACCCAACCCGCCCGGCACCGGAGGCCAGCCATGCGCCTTAGTCCTGACGAGATGATCTTCTGGCAATACGGGTTCTTCAAACTCAACGCCACCATTGTGTTCAGCTGGGGGGTGATGCTCGTGCTGGCGGTCGGCTCGAAGCTCATCACCCGCAGACTTTCCATGGAGTTGGAACGCTCCCGCTGGCAGAACCTTCTGGAAGTCGTCGTCACCGCCATCGAGAAACAAATCGAAGAGGTCGGCCTGAGTCAGCCGCGGAAATATCTCGGCTTTCTGGGCACGCTCTTCCTGTTCGTCGCCATGGCCGCCCTCTGCACCGTCATTCCCGGCTACCAGCCGCCGACGGGGTCGCTCTCGACCACCGCGGCACTCGCCCTGTGCGTGTTTGTGGCCGTGCCGCTGTTCGGCATGGAACAGCGGGGGCTGGGGGCTTACCTCGCCTCCTACACGAAGCCGGCGTTCATCATGCTGCCGTTCAACATCATCAGCGAAATCTCGCGCACGCTGGCCCTGGCCATCCGCCTGTTCGGCAACATGATGAGCGGGGCGATGATCATCGGCATCCTGCTGAGCATCACGCCCTTCATCTTTCCGATCGTCATGACGGTGCTCGGTCTGCTCACCGGCATGGTGCAGGCCTACATCTTCTTCATCCTGGCCACTGTCTACATCGCGGCCGCCACGCGCGTCCGCAAGCCAAAACCCGAGCCTGACGCAGAGCCCAACCCATGAACCACAACGCTAACGACCCAAGGAGACACTATGGATAGCACGACGATCATCGCGGTGGCATCGATTGTCACTGCCGGCATCACCACCGGTTTCGGCACCATGGCCCCCGCACTGGCGGAAGGCCGCGCGGTCGCGACGGCGATGACCTCGCTGGCCCAGCAGCCGGACGCTTCCGCCACCATCACCCGTACCCTGTTCGTCGGTCTGGCGATGATCGAGTCGACGGCCATCTACTGTTTCGTGGTCTCGATGATTCTCCTTTTTGCCAATCCGTTCTGGAATCAAGCCATCGCCCAAGTCGCCGGAAAGTAGCCATGCTGATCGACTGGTTCACCGTTGCTGCGCAAGTCATCAACTTCCTCATCCTGGTGTGGTTGCTGAAGCGCTTCCTTTACAAGCCCATCCTCGACGCCATCGACGCGAGGGAGAAGCGGATCGCCAAAGAACTCGCAGATGCCGACGCGAAAAAGGCCGAAGCCCAGCAGGAGCGCGACGAATTCCAGCACAAGAACGAAGCGTTCGAGCAGCAGCGCGCCGCGCTCATGAACAAGGCGACGGAGGAAGCGAAAACTGAACGTCTGCGTCTCCTCGACGAAGCGCGGCAGGCGGCCGATGCCTTGAGTGCAAAGCGGCAGGAAACGCTGAGAAACGACGCCCATAACCTGAATCAGGCCATCAGCCGCCGGGCCCAACAGGAAGTGTTCGCCATCGCTCGCAAGGCGCTGACGGAACTCGCCGGGACAAGCCTGGAAGAACGCATGGGCAAGGTGTTTATTCACCGCTTGCGAGCGCTGGATGCCCCGGCAAAAGCAGGCCTCGCCGTGGCCCTTCAGTCAGCTCAGTCAGCCTCCGACCCTGCGCGCGTACGCAGCGCCTTTGACCTGCCTGAGGAGCAACGTGCAGCCATCCAGAACGCGCTCAACGAAACCTTCTCGGCTGAAATCCACGTCCGGTTCGAGACCGCGCCAGATTTGGTCAGCGGCATTGAACTCACCACGAATGGACAAAAGGTGGCGTGGAGCATCGCGGACTATCTGCTGTCGCTGGAAAGGGGCGTCGACGAACTTCTGAAAGAGAAGGGCAAACCCGAAGTCAAAGCCGAGCCAAAGACTGAGCAAAGCACCAATGAAAATAGATCCTGAGAGCCTTCAGACCGTTTTCGACAGCGCATTTGCAGGAATTAGCCAGGCGCGGGAAGCCTTTGTGCCGCAGATCAGGCCACGGGAAGTGGGCATGATCACCAGCATCGCCACCGGCATCGCAAAAGTCTCCGGCCTCCCCGGCGTGGGATTCGAGGAGGTGCTGAAGTTTCCCGGCGACATGTATGGCATCGCATTCAACGTCGACGAAGCCGAAATCGGCGTCGTTCTGCTGGGTGACTACTGGCACTTGCATGCGGGCGATGAAGTCGAACGCAGGGGGCACGTGGTGGACGTCCCGGTGGGCGACGGATTGATCGGACGGATTATCAATCCCATGGGCCGGCCCCTGGATGGCAAGGGGCCGGTGCTTTCCGGCACACGCCTGCCCGTCGAACGCCCCGCCCCGTCCATCATGGACCGCGCGCCCGTCACGATATCGTTGCAAACCGGAATCAAGGTTATCGATGCGCTCATTCCCGTTGGGCGCGGCCAGCGCGAGTTGATTCTCGGTGACCGGCAGACCGGCAAGACCGCCATCGCGCTCGACACGATTCTCAATCAACGCGACCAGAATGTGTTGTGCGTGTATTGCGCCATTGGCCAGCGCGCGTCCGGTGTGGCCAAGGTGATCGCCGCCCTGCGCGAAAATGGCGCGATGGCTTACACCATCGTGGTCGTCACCGAAGGCAACGATCCGCCCGGCCTCGCCTATATGGCACCTTACGCCGCGACCAGCATTGCGGAGCATTTCATGGAACAGGGCCGCGACGTACTGGTGGTTTACGACGACCTCACCCATCATGCGCGCGCCTATCGCGAGCTGTCCCTGCTGCTGCGGCGTCCGCCCGGCCGCGAGGCGTTTCCCGGCGACATCTTTTATATCCACTCGCGGCTGCTGGAGCGTGCAACCCACCTGCGCCCGGAGCTCGGCGGCGGATCGCTGACGGCACTGCCCATCATCGAAACCGAGGCGCAGGATATTTCCGCCTACATTCCGACCAACCTGATTTCCATCACCGATGGGCAGATTTACCTCTCGCCGTCGCTGTTCGAGCTGGGCGTGCTGCCCGCGGTCGATGTCGGAAAATCCGTTTCGCGCGTCGGCGGCAAGGCGCAGCGCGCCGCCTACCGTGCCGTGGCGGGCGACCTCAAGCTCGCCTACGCCCAGTTCGAGGAACTCGAAACCTTTTCCCGCTTCGGCGCCCGGCTGGACGAAGACACCCGCAAGATCATCGAGCACGGGCGGCGCATCCGCGCCTGCCTCAAGCAGCCGGAATTCGCGCCGGTGTCCGTACCCGCGCAAATCGCCGTGCTGCTGGCGTTGACTGCAGGGCTGTTCGACGACGTACCGCTTGACCGGATGATTGATGCCGAAAAAGCCGTGCGCGAGGCGGCGGCTGACATCCCGGACGGGGTGACCGCACGATTCGATAGCGCCGACAAATTGAGCGACGAAGATCGGGCAACGATCATCCAGATCGCCCGTCAGGCGCTTGCGCGTTTTCAGTCCACGCCTGAACCCGGGCAAAAGGCATGACTGATACCGCTGTGAGCCTGCGCCGCAAGATCGCCACGGCCGGCGACCTCGAATCCGTGGTGCGCACGATGAAGGCCATGGCCGCGTCAAGCGTCGGACAATACGAGAACGCGGTACGCGCCCTGGATGATTATTATCGGACCGTGCAACTGGGCTTGGCCGCGAGTTTCCGCCAGGCTGCATCCTCTGGTGCTTCGACGCCAGTGTCGCAAAAGGAAACCGGGGCGATTGGTGCGGTCGTGTTTGGTTCAGACCAGGGACTGGTTGGGCAATTCAACCAGGTCATGGTCGAGTTTGTGATGCAGACACTGGAAAATTTGCCGGGTGAAAAAACAATCTGGGCGGTTGGAGAACGCATTCAATCACGCCTGGCGGAGTCCGATCTAAAACTGGTGGGAGGCTTTGTCCTGCCGAACGCCATTAGCGCGATTACGCCGCTGGTCGGACAGATTTTGATCGAAATGGAAACCCAGCGTGAAAAGGGCGCGATCACGCAGGTTTACCTTTTCCATAACCGCCCCCAGACCGGGGCGATTTACACCCCTGTGAGTCAACGGCTGCTGCCGCTGGACGATCTGTGGCGTCGCGATCTGGCTGCTATCCGCTGGCCGACCCACAATTTGCCCGAGGTCATGAATGACGGGGGACGAACGTTGCTGGCCTTGGTTCGCGAATATCTTTTCGTTTCGCTTTTCAGGGCGTGCGCCGAATCCCTTGCAAGTGAAAATGCCAGCCGCCTGGCTGCGATGCAACGTGCCGAGAAAAACATCGACGAATTGCTGGAGGCCCTGAACCGGACGTTTCACCGCCTGCGTCAGAGCGGTATCGACGAGGAGTTGTTCGACGTCGTCTCTGGCTTCGAGGCACTGGCAAGCGCTTCAAATTGTCGACCGACATAAAAGTCTACGCTAGTGAGCCTCAGAACCCTTGGCAGCGTGGGACTCATGAGAATACGAACGGGCTATTGAGTCCGCATAGCGGACCACGTTGGCTCAGACCACGCCGGCCGCAATGGCCGAACATGAGACGTTCGTCGCAAATCGCCTGAACTTCCGCCCAGGGCCAGTTTGAGACTTCCGACCATGCAACCCGACTCGCTCCATCGGATCATTTCAAAGTTCCCGCCATTCGGATGGGCGTCACCAACGGCCGCAGCAGCCTTGCCTTGCGCACTTCCTGCGCCCCCTCATCGTCAACGCACCGCTCGCGTCACCGCGCACAGCAAGCTGCCTGCCGGAAATAGCCGAACGAACGGCAGCTGGCCCGGTTTTGGCGCATGGCGGTCGGCGCCGGGCAGGGCCAGGTTGGCCGCATCCCTGGTGGCGTCGGCAGCTTTTCGAGCGCGCTCTGCCTAAAGGGAGCCCTGGCCTTGAAAAACCCGCTTGCGGGTCTAGGTTGGATAGGTGGCCGCTATGGCGGCTTAAATCCGTATCCGGAAAACCTGTTCGATAGGAGAACCCCATGGCCAACCTCACGCGTCACGACCCTTCCAGCCTTGCCCGCTTCGATCCCTTCGGCGACATCGACGACCTGTTCAGGGGGTTTTTTGTGCGGCCGGCACTCCTCGAAGGCCAGCCGCAGATGCAGATCAAGATGGACCTGAAAGAGGATGACAAGGCCTATACCGTGCACGCCGACATTCCGGGCGTGAAGAAGGAAGACATCCAGGTCAGCATCGACGGCAACCGGGTTTCGATCAGCGCCGAATCCAAAATGGAGAAGGAAGAAAAAGAGGGCGAGAAGGTGCTGCGGTCCGAGCGTTACTGCGGCAAGGTGGCGCGCAGCTTCACCCTGCTGCACGACGTCGACGATGCCCAGGCCCAGGCCAAGTACAGCGACGGGGTGCTGGAACTGACGCTGCCGAAAAAGGCGGGCACGGCGACCAGGAAGCTGGAAATCAAGTAATTTTTCGCATCGCAGGCCAAGGCGGCGCCCTTCCCCGGGCGCCGCTTTTTTGTCCGTATGCATTGGACACCGGGGACGATAGCATCCATCATTCGATGACGCGCGTCCTGGCTCAGGCAGCCAATGACGCCGCTGCCCCGTCATGTTTTTCCGACCGGATCACGCCATGGAAATCCTGCTTCTGGCCGCACTGATCGTGCTGAATGGCGTGTTCGCCATGTCGGAAATCGCGCTGGTGATGGCGCGGCGCGCGCGCCTGGCGCGGCTGGCCGACGCGGGCAGCGCGACGGCGGCGGCGGCGATGAAACTGCACGACGAGCCGACGCGCTTTTTGTCGACCATTCAGGTCGGCATCACCTCGAT
>JAHJNP010000400.1 GCA_018820745.1 Gammaproteobacteria bacterium | reverse complement strand
GCCATCCTCGGCCTGTCGATGCTCACCGTCAAAAACCACCTGCGCCACGCCATGAAAAAACTCGTCGTCCGCACCCGCGGCCAGGCCGTCGCCAAGTCCATCGCGCTGGGATTTCTGCGCGCGCAGGGGGTGCGCGGGGATGCGCAATAGATCGAGACAGGCAGCTAGGGTTGCCGGATTCGAGCCTGCCACCGGACTGCCGCTCGGGCGCGGAGGCTTGCTTCAGATTCAATTCACCATCGCACACCGCTGACAGCCCGATGCCTATCGCCAACCGTCCATTGCCGGCTGCACACTGCCAGAGCGGATTCACCCTGATGGGGCTGCTGTTCATGATCGCCATCTTGGGGATGTCCATGCTTGCTGCTGGCACCCTGTGGCATACCGCCAGCCAGCGCCAGAAGGAACGGGAACTGCTGTTCGCCGGCGACCAGTACCGGCGGGCGATCGAAAGTTTCTGGAACATGCCCCTGCCGGCCGGAACGCCCAGACGGCTGCCGCAAAATTTCGACGAACTGATCGAGGATCCGCGCTTTCCCCAAACCGTGCGCCATCTGCGCCGCATCTACCCGGATCCCATGACGCGATCGGCGGAATGGGGGATGGTGAAAGCCCAGGACGGCGGCATTGCCGGGGTGTACAGCCTGTCCGAAGGCGAACCGTTCAGGAAGGCGAATTTCCCGTCTGCTTACCAGGCATTCGACGGCCAGCCGGCTTACAGCGGCTGGAAATTCGTTTTTGCAGCCGGCTATCCGGACGCGGCGGTTTCCGTGGACGATGCGGCGCCGCCCGCCGCCGCACCTGATGCCGCCGCATCTGATGGGGCCGCGAGCCTGAACAGCCCGGCTGCGGGAAATGAAGCCCCCGCAGATACGGAGAGGCTGAAAAAAGTGAACGCCTGCTATGCGGCCCGGACACAGGGCAATCTGGCTTGCCAGGCCGTTCTTAAGAAAAGCGGACAGGCCGCCTCGAGCGCATGCGCCAATCCGGTCTCGGCACAGTTCAGCAAATGCCTGTCCGAGCTTTGATCCGCCGCATGCGTCCGGCGGGAAAGCATTCCCGCGATCCGTGCCGCGCTGCCGGCGCACCAGCTTTAAACCTGAAAACCATTTTCAACTATGTACCGATGAGGAAACCGAACATGATCAAGCCTTCTCTTGCTGCCCTGCTGGTGCTGTCCAGCCTCGGTAGTTCCCACGCCGCAAGCTTCGACAGCGTGCGCCAGAATCTCGCCGCGCGCATGCCCGGCGCGCAGCTCGGTGAAATCCGCCAGGCGCCCTTCGGCGCCGGCCTGTATGAAGTCGTCGTCGACGGCATCAACATCCTCTACACCGACGCCGAGGCCAACGTCGCCTTCATCGGCAAGGCCATCGACCTCAAAACCCGCGTAGATATCACCGAAGTCCGCAGCCGCGAACTGCGCCGCGTCGATTACGCCGTCCTGCCGTTCGACCAGGCCATCGTCACCCGGCGCGGCGACGGCAGCCGCCGGCTCGCTGTGTTCTCCGACCCCGACTGCCCATATTGCCGCCAGCTCGAAAAAGAACTCGCCCAGATCGACAACGTCACCCTCCACACCTTCCTGCTGCCGCTGCGCGAACTGCACCCCGACGCCGAGCGCAAGTCTGCCCTCGTCTGGTGTGCCGCCGACCGCGCCGCCGCCTGGCAGGCGCTCATGCTGCGCGGCGAAGAGCCCGCCGCCAGCGCCGACAAGGATTGCGCGCCGCCGCTGGACGCCATCCGCGCCGTCGCCGACCGCACCTGGATCACCGGCACCCCCGCACTCGTCTTCGCCGATGGCCGCATGGTGCCCGGCATGCTGCCCGCCGCCGCCCTCGAAGCCCGGCTCGCCGAAGCCAGCCAGCCGATTGCGCCAGCCGACAAAAACGCAAGCAGCAAGCGGCAGTAGGCCGCCCACCGGGTGGAACATGCCGTAGCGTCGTAGGTCGGCAGTGCGTGGTTGTTGCCGATTCATCGGCTTTACAACCACGGCCTCCCCCTTGCGGGGAACACCTTGCCGAAGCAAGGGTCGCGGGGTGCTGATGTCGGGAAAGTATTCCCGACCTACGGGGTAGGGCGAAGGTATTCCCGACCAGCCGGGTGGGATATGCCGTAGGACGTAGGTCGGCAACACCTTGCCGACGCCGACGCAGCCCGGCGCCGCACCGCGAATGAGCCATCCGGCTCAGTTTTCCTCTCCGCTTCCCCCCATCGCGTGTCATCCACGCCCCCTAAAGTTCCCCTGTCCGCACACATAGCGGGCTCGATTTCCGGTTGGCCTGCCATTTCTCCATCAGGCCTGCCCCACAGGGGGGCGGAAAGCTGCAGAACTTTCTGGGTCTTTTTACTTTTTAAAAGAGGAGCACTACATGAAACTCAAGATGATCGCCCTGGCCGCCATGCTGGCCGCGGGTTCCGCCAACGCTGCCATCGTCGATGGTGCAGGCGGCAACGGCGAACTGTTCATGACCGTTCTGGACAGCGTCGGCCAGCAGTCCTACACGCTGGACCTGAACATTTCCATGAACGACTTCCTGGCCGGCACCGCCGCCAACACGTCGTACAGCTACGCGGCCGACGCCAACATGACCAGCTTCCTGGGCATGGTCGCTGCGGAAAACAAATCCAGCCTGGTCTACGCCATCGGCGCCATGGATACCACCGGCACCAATACCACCGACCACCACCGTTACATCACCACCGCCAGCGTCATCGACACCCTGGATACCAACCTCAACCTCAAGGCCCTCGGTGATTCCGGTCTCCAGTACCTGGGCAATACCAACGGTTATCTCATACAAAGCGGCGAGCAGTCGCTCATCGTCGCCGACCCGTCAGTCATCGCCTATGCCGGCAGCGCCCAGTGGGGCAGCAACTGGGGTACCGCATTCAACGGTGTCAGCACCGGCATGATCGGCGACGACCTCGGCATGTATCTCTTTGAGCAAACCAGTGGCGCCTTCGCCGTGCGGAACAGTTCTTCCACCTATTCCGCGATCACTCAGGTCGGCTCCCCGGTTTTCGCCAACCTGGACATGGACGGCACCCTGGTGATCACCGCCGTGCCCGAGGCTGAAACCTACGCCATGATGCTCGCCGGCCTCGGTCTGGTCGGCTTCATGGTCGCACGTCGCCGCAAGGTTGCCTGAACGGACATGCCTGAATCGATTCGTTCGATTCGGGCAGTACGTAGGGCGGCAATACCTTGCCGCCGCAGTGATCGGCACGAGAGAGAGTCGGGAAAGTGTTCCCGACCTACGAATGTTGTTAATTATTTTTCAATGTTTTTTACGGAGACTTACATGAAACTCAAGCTCATTACCCTGGCCGTGGCCGCCACCCTGGCCGCCCCCGCCGCTTTCGCCAACATCACCCCCGAGTCCGTCGCCGGCGTGCAGAAAATCGTCCTCTCCGGCGCTACCGCCCCCGACGGCTTCGTCGAGAGCTCGGTGAAGGAAATGCTTGATCCCGCCAGCATCAAGACCTACCGCGACAACGCCCCCGACACCCTGGCCTTCCAGCACCGCGCCTGGTACGGCCTGGCCAAGGCCGGCATCCCCGGCGTGCCTGCCGGCACCCCCATCCTGTTCGTCAAGCGCTCCAAGGGCGGCTCCGTCCAGGGCGTCGATCCGGTGGCGCGCGCCTCGCGCATCGAGTCGCTGGACTTCTCCGCCTGCATCGTCGGCGGCGCTGCCGCGAAGGATGGCGGCAAGGTCTACGACTACTTCTGCCCGACCAAAGGCCTGGATCCGGAAAGCCCCGACTTCGCCAACCCCGCGCTGAACAACGGCGTGGTGAGCGACTTCGGCGTGTCCGACGTGTCGCCCGCCATGTTCAAAGCCCCCTTCAACGTCGAATTCGGCGCGGGCGAGTTGACTGCCTCTGAAGCGGTCAAGCTGACCGTCAAGCCGGTCAACACCGTGATCATGGGCATCGTCGCCACCAACGACGTGCCGCTGTCCACCGTCATCACCCGCGCCGACTACGGCAACATGCTGATGGGCAACATTCAGGACTGGACCCAGATCTACGACAAGGACTACGACGGCGTCAACGACTTCGACGGCAACCCTGTGTCCGGCAACACCAACGTGGTGGCCTGCCGCCGCGTCAACGGCTCCGGCACCCAGGCTTCCTACAACTGGTTCTTCAACAACTTCCCCTGCGAGTCCGCTTTCAACGGCGCCAAGGCTCCGACCACCATGTTGGCCGACAACGCCAGCGGCATCACGGGCGGTTCCGGCACCGAACTTGATCCGTTCGTGATCGACCCGACCCAGGGCTACACCGTGGTCAACAACTCCACTTCCGGCGACGTGCGCAACTGCCTGAAGAACGCCCAGAACCACCTCGATCACAAGATCAAGGGCGAGGACGGCAACTGGTACGTGACCAAGTTCGGCAACTCCGCCGAACCGTTCAAGGCGATCGCGGTGCTGTCCGCCGACGGCTACGGCAAGGAATCCGGCTGGGCCTACCGCAACCTGTACGGCGCAGGTACCTTCGCGCCGCTTGACCAGACGGCTTCCGCCGGCGCCACCGGCGTCGCCCCGTCCAAGGCCAACCTGCTGGACGGCTCCTGGGAGCTGGCGGTGGAACTGACCATGCAGTACCGCAATGCCAGCGTGACCAACGTCCAGGGCGACAGCATTGCTGCGCTCACTGGCGTGAAAAAGGCCTTCGCGGATGAGCTGATCAAGCGTTCCGGCGACCCCGCCAAGATCGACCTGAACAGCAAGAAGCAGGTCTACGCCGCGCTGCCCGACTACTACAGCCCGTACGACAGCGCTGTCAATGCGGCGCATACCGCGCTGGGCAGCCACCAGGGCAACATGTGCAAGCCGATGCTGCGCAAGTACTGATCGCTGTTTGTAATGTGGGCTGAAAGGCCCGCGGGCGGTGCAATGCCGCCTGTTTGAACCGCCACTCCCCGCCTCGCGGGGAGTGGCTTTTTCAGCGGGAGCCTTGCGTCATCGGTTTTTTGGAGTCGATGGCGCAGTGTTTCCTTGCGGGTGTGGCGATGTCGTGACCCGCAACGGCCGTGGGTGAGCGGAGATGTCGGGAAGGTGTTCCCGACCTACGCCGTAGGGCGGGAACACTTTCCCGCCGGGCGTGCGACGCTGCGGATGTCGGCAGCGTTTTGAAAATGGTCCAAGGGTCTGCCTGGTTTTAACTTCGTCAATTTATTGAACTTAATGCGCGCTCTCCAAATTCGTTTGCCCTATGTCGTGCTGCTGCTGGCGGCCCTCGCTTCGATCTTTCTCGTGCCGGCGCATGCCGCGGGCGATGGTCGCTTCGACGTTCTGGAGATTGCGGTGGAGGGCAATACGGTGCTGCCGGCGCTGCGGATCGAGACGGCGGTCTATCCGCACCTGGGCGAAAACAAGAGCATCGAGGATGTCGAGGCGGCGCGCACCGCGCTGGAGAAGGCCTATCACGACGGCGGCTACCTGACGGTGTTCGTCGACATTCCGGAACAGGAAGTGCAGGCCGGCAAGGTGCGCCTGCGGGTGACGGAAGGCCGGGTGGAACGCCTGCGGGTCACGGGTTCCCGCTATTTCAGCCTGGGCCGCATCCGGGAGAAGACGCCGGATCTGGCGGAAGGCAGCGTGCCGTATTTTCCAGATGTGCAGAAGCAGCTGGCGGCGGTGAACCGCGGCGGCGACCGGCGGGTGACGCCGGTGCTGCGCCCGGGCAAGACCCCCGGCAAAGTGGAGGTGGACCTGAAGGTGGACGACCGCCTGCCGCTGCACGGCAGCGTGGAACTGAACGACCGCTACTCCGCCAATACCACCCGCAGCCGCCTCAATGCCAATCTGCGCTACGACAACCTGTGGCAGAAGGAGCACAGCCTGTCCCTCGGGATCCAGACCGCGCCCGAGGATACGGACGAGAGCCGGGTGTTATCGGCCACCTATGTCTGGCCCACCGCCAACGGCAACTACCTGGCGGCCTACGGGGTGATTTCCGAAAGCGACGTCGCCGCCGTGGGCGACGTCAACGTGATCGGCAACGGCAAGATCGCCGGGCTGCGCTACATCGTGCCGCTACGGGCATGGCCCGGCTATTTCCACTCCATGACCCTGGGCGTGGACTACAAGGACTTCGACGAGACCGTGACCTTGCTGGGGGCGGACAGCAACAGCACGCCCATCTCCTACCTGCCTTTCAGCCTGGGTTACGAAGCCAGCGTGCAGGGCGCGCGTGGCCTCACCCAGTTCAGCGCTTTCCTGAATTTTTCCCTGCGCGGGCTGGCGGACGACGACGTGGAATGCCTGCCGGGCGTGTTCCTCAACGAGTTCGCCTGCAAGCGCTACCTGGGCAAGGCGAACTACGCTTTCCTGCGTCTTGACGTGAAGCACACGCACCAGGTCGGAGACGGCTGGAGCCTGTTCGGCCGTGTGGCCGGGCAAATCGCCAGCGGTCCGCTGATCTCCAACGAGCAGTTCAGCGCCGGCGGCACGGACACGGTGCGCGGTTACACGGAGTCCGCCGCCTCGGGCGACGACGGTCTGGTCGGCGGCCTCGAACTGCGCACGCCGTCACTGGGCAAGCGGGTTTCCGAACGGCTGGACGAGCTGACTCTGTATGCCTTCGCCGAGGGCGCCAGCCTGAACATACGCGAGCCATTGCCCGGACAGACCGACCGCTTCGATCTGCTCGCCGCCGGCCTGGGTCTGCGCTTCAAGGGCTGGAGCGGAGCATTCGGCAGCCTCGATCTGGCTTGGCCCTTCGAGGGCGCCGGCCCGGTGGAAGCAGGCGACGGAAGGGTGCATTTCAGGCTGGGATACGAGTGGTGAGCCGGCTGCGTCGGCAAGGTATTCCCCGTGAAGGGGAGGCCGTGGTTGTTGCCGATCAATCGGCAACAACCACGCACTGCCGACCTACGTGGGAATGAGGTAGGGCGGGAACACTTTCCCGCCGGGCGTGGGCCGTAGCAGCAAAAAGACGTATTCGGAAATTAACGTAGGCAAGCAAGACAGGCGGCTGCAGCGCATTCGAGTAATGCCGGCCGTCATCGGGAGAACACCATGAATCGCAACTGCTATCGGCTGGTTTTCAACAAAACTTTAGGCATGATGGTGCCGGCGGCGGAAACGGCGCGCAGTCGCGGAAAATCCAGCCAGGGCAAGCTGGCGGGCGGTTCGGCGCTGGTGCTGGCCGGTGTGCTGGCGGCGTTTCCGGCGCTGGCCCAGGTGCCGGTGCCATGCGGCGGCGGGGCGTGCGGCGTCAACCCGAATCCCACGGCCTTCGTCGGCAGCGGCGCGGCCAGCTATGCGGTCAATGGCACCCAGGGCATCGTCACCCAGACCACCAACAAGGCCATCCTCAACTGGCAGAGCTTCAACGTGGGCAGCGGGCATTCGATGGAATTCATCCAGCCCGGCGCCGGCGCAGCAGCCCTGAACCGCATCTGGCAAGGCGACGCTAGCGTGATCGCGGGGGCGCTCAAGGCCAACGGTCAAATCTACATGGTCAACCAGAACGGCATTGTGTTCGCCAACGGCGCGCAGGTGCAGACGGGCAGCCTGTACGGCTCGACGCTGGACATCACGGACGAGCTGTTTCTGGCGGGCATTCCGTCGAATACCGACGCCGGTAACGTGGCGGCTTTCGCCGCCAATGCCGGCGCCCCCGGCGGACTGGTGCGGGTAGAGGCCGGCGCGGAACTGAAGACCGCATCGGGCGGCCGGGTGATGCTGCTGGCCGAGAACGTGGAGAACCACGGCCTCATCGAAACCCCGGAAGGGCAGACCATTCTCGCCGCCGGTTCCAAGGTGTATCTCGCGGTGAGCGACGATCCCAACCTGCGCGGCTTCCTGGTGGAAGTGGACAGCCCGGACAGCGGCGGCGGCACGGCGGCCAATACCGGCCGCATCCTCGCCGAGCGCGGCAATGTGAGCATGACCGGCCTGACAGTGAACCAGTCCGGCCGGGTCACCGCCACCACCTCGGCCAGTCTCAACGGTTCCATCCGACTGATGGCGCGCGACAGCGTATCTGCGCAAATCAAAGGATCCGATGCCGCAGTGACGGTGCCGGAAGCCTTACGCACCGGCCAGTTGAACTTCGGCGAGGGCAGCGTCACCGAGGTGCTGCCCGAGACCGCATCGACGGTCGGCCTGAGCGACGAGCAGACCTTCAATCGCTCGAAAATCGAGGGCGTGGGCCGCGTCATCCATGCAAAAAACGACAGCACGATCCGCGCCCAGGGCGGCATGATCGACCTGGAAGCCCGCGCCAGCAAGACCTTCCAGGATCCGGGATCGAAGAAGGTCGATGGCGTGCGCATCCAGGTGGATGACGGCGCGGTGCTGGATGTCTCGGGCCTGAAAGATGTTTCGGTGGCGGTCGAACGCAATTACATCGAGGTGGAATTGCGCGGATCGCAACTGGCGGACTCGCCGCTGCAACGCAGCAGCTTCCTCAACAAGAGCAAGGTGTGGATCGACATCGAACAGGGCACGCCGTTGGCCGACGTTTCGGCGGACATCGCCAAGGTGGAACGCACGGTTGCGGAAAGGAGCGCGGTCGGCGGCACGATCGCGCTGCGCTCGGAAGGCGACCTGGTGCTGCAAGGCGGCGCGACGCTCGACGTCTCCGGCGGCAGCATCGCCTATCGGGCCGGGTTCGGCCGCACCACCAGGCTTGCGCTCGACGGCACGATCGTGGACATCGGCAAGGCCGATCCCGAGCAGGTCTACGACGGCTTCGCCGACCGTTACACGGTCTATGACCCGAAATGGAACCAGACCCGCACCATCGACATCGGAATGACCAACCGGATCAACGCCTACACCGCCGGGCGCGATGCCGGCAAGGTGGAACTGACGGCGCACAACATGGCGGTGGATGCAACCTTGCGCGGCGACGTGCAACCGGGTACTTACCAGCGCGAAACCGCGCCCGCCGCCG
>JAHJNP010000399.1 GCA_018820745.1 Gammaproteobacteria bacterium | reverse complement strand
GTTTGCAGCATGATTTGAGTTCATTCCGCTTTGCGCGTCGGTGGCCGGGACATCATGACGCCGGGGAGCGCACGTGGAACCGCTCGTAGCGCGGTTCGAGAAAATCCCTGAGCGAGGCGGGTTTCATCGCCCCTGATTTGCCGTCGCTTCAGTCATCCAGCGTCGCCCAATGTCAGCGCACCGCGCCGCGGCTTGCGCGCCATGCAGAATTTCCGCTCCTACCCGCCCGGGCTGATGAGCAGCACGTCGCACGCCACTGCGTAAGCCACATCCTTGCTCACGCTGCCCAGCAGCCATTCCTGCAAGCCGCCTCCATGGCCATGACGGCCCAGAACCACCAGATCAATGCCCATTGCCTCGACGGACTGGCAGATGACCGCCGGCGGGAAGCCTGGCTGGACCAGCCGCCCGGCTGCCGTGCCTTTTTCGACCGGTGCCAGCAGCGCATCCAGCTGTTTCTCAGCCTCGGCGCGCTGGCGCGTGAGCCAGTCCGCGATGTCCACCCGGACAAACTTCGCCTTGCGCAGACGTTGCTCGACCTCGCTGCCCAGTACGTGCAGGGTTTCCACCCGTGCGCCGTCGGCGAGACTGATGGCATGGCTGACCACTGCCGCCGACACCGGGGAGAAGTCCACCGCCGCCAGCACCTTGCGGTAAGGTTCATCCGCCGGCTTCTTGACAAGGAGCACCGGGCACGTCGCCACCCTCAGCAGGCGTGAAGCGGTAGACCCGAGAAACAGGTCCATGAGGGTGCTCTCGCCACGCGACCCGGCCACCACCAGATCGGCTGCCACCGCCTGTGCGTAGCCGGCGATTTCGGTATGCGCCCGGCCCAGGCGAGTGACGGGGCGGACGCGAATGCCAACCTGGCTGGACAGGGTCGCCGCCATGGCATCCACCCGGGTCTGCTCCGCCTGCTGCAAGTCCTGATCACTGTGACCGAACTCATCCGGGGTCAGCGTCAGGCTGGGGTAGAGATCGAGGGGACGCACCACATGCAGCAGATGCAACTCGGCATTGTGTTGTTTGGCAATGCGCGCGGCGCGCTGCACGGCGCGCTCGGAAAAATCGGAGAAATCGGTGGCGACAACGATGCGGCTGAGACTGGGCATGGGGGTACTCCAGGGAAATGAGCGACTGAGTCTACTCATCATAGTCATCCCTTGAGATCACAGTTCCGGCATCACCTGCCCGCATCCCCCGCCTTTATGCCGCATGGGCGGCCAGTCGGAAAGCGTCCTACTGCGATTCGAATTCGACGAACGCGCGGTTCATGTTGGCCCGGTGCAGCCCTTCGTAGTTGTCCAGATGCCGGAATGCAGGCAGGTCGGCGTAGCGGTCGAGCGTTTCAGACAGCGGCTCCATCTCGCGCGCGGCGGCACCCACTTTTTCGGCCAGGAAGTCGTAGTAGTCGCCGGTCTCACGCTGCGCCTGCGCCAGGTCGCACACCCGGCCGTGGCCGGGAACGATGCGTGCGGGCTTGAGTTCGGCCAGCGCCTTGAAGGCCTGCCGGCCGTTCTTCACGCTCGACCACGGCAGCACGCCCAGCAGGCGGTCGACATAGACCAGATCGCCGCTGAACACCACGCGCTGCTTCGGCAGCCAGACCCAGGCGTCGCCCGGAAAGTGTGCGTCGGTATACGTCAGTTCAAGCGTCTCGCCG
The DNA here is from genome assembly GCA_018820745.1 of Gammaproteobacteria bacterium. Classification (GTDB taxonomy): domain Bacteria; phylum Pseudomonadota; class Gammaproteobacteria; order Burkholderiales; family Thiobacillaceae; genus Thiobacillus. The sequence goes on along the minus strand of JAHJNP010000399.1, from coordinate 2,851 downwards.
CCCCGCTCCAGCGTGGCCGCTGCCCCCGCCAGCGTCTTGGGCGCGGGCAGCGGCTTCGTCCCCTGCATGCGCTTGCCGAGGAAGCGGGTCATGCCTGTCATGTGCGGCCCCACATACTCGGCCTGGGTGGCGGCGGTACGGCGCATTGCGATGACCTCGGCGCCCTTGCCGGCGAAATAGTCGTTGCCGAGCCAGCGGTGGTCCTGGCTGCCGGTGTTGACGACCCAGCGCACCGGCTGCTTCGTCACTTTGCCGATGGCGGATTCGATTTTTTTCGCCCCCAGCAGGCTGGCGCCGGAATCGATCAGGATCACCCCCTTGGGCGTGACGACGAAGCCGAAGTTGGCGTTGAGGCCGTCGTTCTCCGCGCTGCGCTGGCCCAGCGGGCCGACGATGGCGTAGACGTTGTCGACGACCTTTTCGGCACGGGGCTGGAAGGCGTGGGCAGCAGGGGCGCCCAGCGCAAGGACGAAAAAGAGCGGAGCAAGCAGGATGCGCATGTTGGTTTCCTTATTTGAGTCGATAGCTGGCGTGGCAGGCCACGCATTGTACGGTGACCCGGCTCAGCGCCCCGAGGGCGCTGGGCAGATCGCGGGTGACGGCGGTTTCCTGGGCGGTCACGGCGAAGCGGCTGGCGGCCCGGTGCATGGCGGTGCCGGTTTCCTGCATGCCCTGCGGCATGAAGCCGGCCATGTGGCTCGCGCCGTGGGTGCCGAGCGAGCCCATGCCGAGGCGTTTTTCGGCCACCTCGGCGGCGGCATCGTATTCGCCGGCGGCCAGGCTGCTCTGGATTTCCTGGAGGGCCAGCAAATGGTCGCGCATGTTGGCGAGCATGTGGGTTCGCATCATGGCCGGCATGTCGATCGCGACCCGCGTGTCGTCCTCGGCGGCCAGCGTCAGGGGGAAGCTCAGCAAGGCCGCGAAAATCAGGGGGGCAATCAGCGTTTTGTGCATGGTGAATCTTTCAGTGAAATGGATCAGGCCTGCCGTGCGGGCAGACCGCTTTCATACCACCCTTTGCTGCGGTTGACGATCTTCACCACCAGCAGCATCACCGGCACCTCGATCAGCACGCCGACCACGGTGGCGAGCGCCGCACCCGACTGGAAGCCGAACAGCGCGATCGCCGCCGCCACCGCCAGTTCGAAGAAATTGGACGCGCCGATCAGCGCCGACGGACAGGCAACGCTGTGCTTCTCGCCCACCTTGCGGTTCAGCCAGTAGGCCAGCCCCGAGTTGAAGAAGACCTGGATCAGGATCGGCACGGCCAGCAGTGCGATGATCAAAGGCTGCGCGATGATCGCCTCGCCCTGAAAGGCAAACAGCAGCACCAGCGTGGCGAGCAGCGCGAGAATGGACAGATGCCCGAGCGTGGCGAGCGTGGCGTCGAACGCCGCCTGCCCGCGCCTGAGCAAAGCCTTGCGCCAGACCTGCGCCAGGATCACCGGGATGACGATGTACAGCACCACCGAGGCGAACAGCGTGTTCCATGGCACCACGATCGCCGACAGCCCGAGCAAGAGGCCGACGATGGGCGCGAAGGCGAAGATCATGATGGTGTCGTTGAGCGCCACCTGCGACAGCGTGAAATACGGGTCGCCGCCGGTCAGCCGGCTCCACACGAACACCATCGCGGTGCAGGGCGCGGCGGCCAGCAGGATCAGGCCGGCGACATAGCTGTCGAGCTGTTCCGCCGGCAGGTAGGGCGCGAACCAGTGACGAATGAAGAGCCACGCCAGCAGCGCCATCGAAAACGGCTTGACCGCCCAGTTGACGAAGAGCGTCACGCCCATGCCCTTCCAGTGCGACTTCACCTGATGCAGCGCGGAAAAGTCGACCTTCATCAGCATGGGAATGATCATCACCCAGATCAGCAGGCCGACCGGCAGGTTCACCTGCGCCACCTCCATCCGCCCCAGCGCCTGGAACGGCGCCGGAAAGAGCTGGCCCAACAGCACGCCGGCAACGATGCACAGCGCCACCCACAGGGTGAGCCAGCGCTCGAACACGCTCATCGGCGCCGTTGCCCCGGCCATCAGGGCGGCGCGTTTTCCTGTCACTTCACACTGCGCGCTCATTGGGCGCGCTCCATTAGGCCCGGCGCGCTCATGCCGTCTTTCCAATGTCGCGCACCGCCTGCCCCAGTTTCATGCGATCCAGCGTCGCGAACGGCAGGCTGACGAACATGCAGATGCGGCGTTGCAACTGGCTCATGGCGCTGACAAAGGCATGGTGCTTCGCCTCGTCGCTTCCAGCCACCGCGGCCGGGTCGGGGATGCCCCAGTGCGCGGTGATCGGCTGCCCCGGCCACACCGGGCAGACCTCGCCCGCTGCGTTGTCGCACACCGTGATGACGAAATCGAGCTGCGGCGCATCGGGCTGCGCGAATTCGTCCCACGACTTGCTGCGCAGTTCCCCGGCGGGGAAATGGTTTTTTTCCAGCAGTTCAAGCGCAAACGGATTCACCTGCCCGGCAGGATGACTGCCCGCGCTGAATGCCCGGAAGCGCCCCTTGCCCAGATTGTTCAGCAGCGACTCGGCCAGGATCGAGCGCGCCGAATTGCCGGTGCACAGGAACAGCACGTTGAAAACGGGTTCGGCCATGGCAGCGTCTCCGTCGATTCAGGCGACAGCAGCGTGCAGGCCGAGCGTCTCGCGCACCGCCGCCACCAGACGAGTGCGGATGTCGTCGCGCACCGCGAGGAAGCTCTCCAGCGGCTCGCCGTGCGGGTCGTGGAAAGGCAGGTGGATGGCCGGGATCGGCTTGGGGAAGATCGGGCAGGCTTCCTTCGCGTTGTCGCACACCGTCACCACCAGATCGATGTCCTCGTTCATCACCGCGTCGATGTCC
>JAHJNP010000398.1 GCA_018820745.1 Gammaproteobacteria bacterium | reverse complement strand
GCTGCCGAGCGCGTTGGCGAGCTGGTCGCGCAGCACCGCTTCGGTCATGAAGCCCAGCGCCACCAGTTGGCGACCGATCGGCAGGCCGGTGGTTTTCTGTTCCTTCAGGCCGATGCGCAGCTGGTCGAGGGTGATGAGCCCCTGCGAGACCAGGGTCTCGCCCATGCGGAGTTTTTTTCTGCGCTCCATAATGCGTCAGCGCATCCAGAAAAAACCATTAACCACAGAGGCACAGAGGCACAGAGAAAACCGTTCAGATAGGGGTTTTCTCTGTGTCTTTGTGCCTCTGTGGTGAGAGGTTTTCATCGCAATGTTTTAAGTTCCCGTACGCGCGCTTCGGTTTGGGCGCGGTCGAAGCGGTGGGCGCCGCCGCTGGCGAGCGCCTTCTCGTAATACGTGAGCGCCGCCGGATACTGGCGCAGCTGGTCGAGGCTGACCGCCAGGTTGAAGGCGTAATCGCCGTTGTCCGGCGCGCCGCGCCAGGCCTCGAAGTAGGCGGCCTGTGCGTCGTTCCAGCGCGCCTGTTCGGCGTAAAGATTGCCGAGCGTCTGGTAAAGCTGTGGGCTGGGATCGCGTTCGATCAATGTTTTCAGGCGGCTTTCGGTTGCCTGGCTGTCGGTGTTGCCGAGCAGGTCGAGCAAGGCGCCCTGGGCAGCAGCATTGCGCGGGTCGAGATCGAGCACCTCGCGATACAGGTGTTGCGCGTCCGTTTCGCGGTTTTGCACGCTGGCAATCGCCGCCAGCCCCAGCAGCGCATCCACACTGCGCCTGCGGACGACGGCCTGGGTATAGAGCTGTTGCGCTTCGGCCAGTGCAGCGCGCTGATAGGCCGCGTAGGCCTGGTTGAGTAGGGTCGTCGTTTGTGCGTCGGGCTGGAACAGCGGCAGTGCTGCAGGCGGCGATGCGGTGTTGCTTGATGGCGTGGTCGCACGCAGGGTGTCGCGGGCAGGCGTCGGCGATGCGTTGGTGTTGGCGGACGTCTCGACAACCGCATGCTGTTGTGGCAAGGGTGCGACAGGCAAGGCAGCAGGCGGAGGGTCGACCGGAGCGGGGCCGATGGCTGGGGCGGCTGCAGGCGCTGCAACGCCGGCAGGGGGGGGCGCGACAGCAGCCGTCGGCTGCAGGGCGAAGTAGAGATAAGCGCCGTAGCCCAGTGCGGTCAACGCGGCGAGCAGGGCAGTGAGCGGCACCAGCGAGAGTTGGGGCCAGCGGAAAGCTGGCGCGCGGCGTGGCTCGGGCGTGGATCCGCTGCTCCCGAACAACTGGCCAGGCGGCTCCATCCATTCGCGTGCCTGGGCCATGGAAGGTGTGGCCAGGGGTTCCAGTTCGAGGTCGTCCTCAAGCGGCTTGCTGGGCCCGGGCTTGTCCGCATGGGCGGCTTCGGCCTGCTTCAGTGCTTTGAGCAGCAGGCTCAAGGGCTGCTCCGTGCGCTGCTGGGAAGCAGCCGCTGGAACTGGCGCAGTTCATCGCTTTCCAGCGTGGGACTGGTCACCACGATGGGCCGCAGGAAAATCACCAGTTCGGTCTGGCTGTTGCTGCGTTCGTGCTGGCCGAACACGGCGCCAATGCCTTCGGGGCGCGACAGGCCCGGAATGCCGTCGCGCGCGTTGTTGGTATCGTCCTGAATCAGTCCGCCGAGGATCACGGTCTGACCGCTTTGCACCTGCAGCAGCGATTCCATTTCGCGGACCTGGATGACGGGCACCTGGTTGGGGATGTCGGCAGGAATGCTGGGATTGGGATCGCGGACGAAGCCGACATTGCGCGAAATCGTCGGGCGAACGGTGAGCGAAACCATGCCATTCTGGTTGATCTGCGGCGTCATCGTCATGACGATGCCGACCGGCACGGTTTGCGGGGTGGTGGTGAAGGTGGTCGTGGTCCCCACATTCGCGGTCGTGGTGGTGTCCGCCTTGACGCTGAAGTAGACCAGATTGTCGACCACCTTGAGCAGTGCGGTCTGGTTGTTCAGGGCCATCAGCTTGGGGCTGGACAGCACCTTGGTCTTGCCGAAGGATTCCAGCAGGTCGATCGCGGCGGCAAAGCCGTTGCTGCCGCTGTTGGTGTAGGTGGCCTGGATGAAGGGAGTCAGTTTGCCGGCCAGCGCGTTGGTGCCGCCACCGAGGGTGTTGATGGCCCAGCCGGTGGTGCCTTGTAGGGCTTTCGACCAGTCGATCCCGGCGCGGTATTGATCCTTCAGGCTGACCTCGACAATGGTCGCCTCGATAAGTACCTGGCGCTGCGCCGACTGCATCACGCGGTCGAGATACTGCTGCACCAGTTCCTGCTGTTTGGCGGTGCCCAGAACGGACACGGTACCGGCCACCGGATTGGCTGCCACGTCGTACTTGCCGTCGCCCGCGGGCTGGTTGGCAAATGCGGCGGTGTACAGGCTGGCCGCCCCCGCCCCCGCCTTGCTGGCGGCTTCGGCTTGCGACACCCGTTCGGCGCGCTCGGCTTTTTCGGCGTCCAGCCGGGCGGCGCGCTCTTCGATGCTCTGCGTAACCGCGCGGGTGCCGGCCAGGATGGTGCGGATGTTGTCGGCCAGCACGGTCCACAGGTCGTTGTTGGACTGGCTGGAGACGGTGGTGTTGGATGAGTTGCCGACCGAGGCACCGGCTGCGCCGGCTGCACTGCCGGTGCTGGCGATTTCGGCCGCCACGCCGACGCTGGAAGTGGCGTTGCGGGCGACGTTGACGTAGTTGACCGCATAGGTTTTGACGTAGGGGGTGTCGGGCATGATCGACATCGTGCGGCCGTTCATTTCGTAGCGCAGATCGGCCTGTCGGGCGATGCGGTCGAGAATGGCGGGCAGCGGTTCCTGCCCGGCGTTGAGCGAGACGCGCCCCGAGATGCCCGGATGCAGGTCGATGTTGTACTGGGTGTCGCGTGCGATGGAAAACAGCAG
>JAHJNP010000397.1 GCA_018820745.1 Gammaproteobacteria bacterium | reverse complement strand
GTCCTTCTTCTTCACCTTGAACACGGCGACCTGCGGGCAGTACACCACGCAGTTGTCGCATTCGAAGCACTGGCCGCAGGACATGCAGCGCTTGGCTTCGTCGACGACGTTCTTGTCGGACAAGGCATGCAGACGCTCTTCGAAGTTGCCCAGTGCGCCTTCCTTGTCCAGCACGGTCACCTCACGGATATGACGCGGCACGTTGGGGAAGTGGCCGAGGAACAGGTCGTCGTGCGGGATGATGTGGCGCGCCGACCGGTCTTCGAAGTTGTGCAGGATGTCCTTGCGGTCATCGGTACCGCGGATCTGGCCCTTGACTTCCTTGTACTCGTGCCCCGTTTCGAGCCACTTGCGGATTTCGTCGAAGTGGTGAACGTCCACTTTCGGGCGCTTGTCGAGTTCGCGGCCTTTGAGGAAGGCATCGATGCCATCCACGGCAATGGATGCGTGGCCGATTGCGGTGGTCAGCAGGTGCGGACGCAGCACGTCGCCGCCAACGAAGATGTGCTCTTTGCCGGGGAAACGGTAGTTCTTGTCGGCTTTCATCAGGCCGTTGTTGTTGTTGAACTGCTCGAGGCCGGTGAAGTCGACGCCCTGACCAATTGCGGAGACGATCAGGTCGGCCGGCAGGTCACGTTCGGTGCCTTCGACGATCTTGGTTTCCTTGCCTTCCATCACGAAATCGGCGACACGCAGCGCGGTGGCACGGCCTTTGTCATCGACGACCACACCCACCGGGGTCACACCGCCGATGATTTCGATGCCTTCCTGCTGGGCATGTTCAACTTCATGCTTGTTGGCGGCCATCTTGTCGATGGTCGAGCGCGACACCAGCACCACCTCGGCGCCTTCGCGGGCAGAGATCGAGGCAACGTCGGATGCCATGTGGCCGGCAATGACGGCTTCCGGGCGTTCATCGGGAGTACCCGACTTGGTCACATTGCCCAGACGGCGGGCAACGGTCGCCACGTCGATCGAGGTGTCGCCACCGCCGATCACCACCACGCGGTTGCCGACGTGCTGCAGGCGGCCTTCGTTGAACGCGCGCAGGAACGCAACGGCGGTCACGCAGTTGGGGGCTTCGGCACCGGGCACCGGCAGCGGACGGCCAGCTTGGGCACCCATCGCCATAAAGATGGCGTCGAATTCCTTCTCGATCTCGTCGAAGGTTACGTCGGAGCCGATGCGGGTCTTGAGACGGGTTTCGACGCCGAGGTCGATGATGCGCTTGATTTCGGCATCGAGCATTTCGCGCGGAGTGCGGAAACCAGGAATACCGTAGCGCATCATGCCGCCGAGCTCTTCGTGCTCGTCGAAAATGGTCACGCCGTGGCCGCGCAGACGCAGCTGGTAGGCGGCAGCCAGGCCGGCAGGGCCGGCACCGATGATGGCCACTTTCTTGCCGGTCTCGGCTGCCGTGGAAGTGTAGGTCATGTTGTTTTCAATGCCCCAGTCGCCCACGAAATGCTCGACTGCATTGATGCCGACATGATCTTCGACCATGTTGCGGTTACAGCCGGATTCGCACGGTGCCGGGCAAACACGGCCCATCACGCCGGGAAAGGGGTTGGCTTCGGTGACGCGACGGAACGCATATTCCTGCCAGGTCACGCCTGCGGGCGGCTTCTCGATGCCACGCACGATGTTGAGGTAGCCACGGATGTCTTCGCCGGCCGGGCAGGAGCCCTGGCACGGCGGCGTGGAAAGCATGTACTCCGGGCACTTGTGCGTCCAGCTCGACTGGAAAATCTTGTCCTGAGAAGAGCGGAAGCTCCCCTCTTTCTCGCCTTCCTTATAGCGACGCCATTCAATGCCTTCGGTTTTTGCTTTGTTCGTCGTGACAGCCATGTCGGTTCTCCTAACGCCTACGTTACTAAAGATAGATAAATCGCAATCTTCCAGACCGGGTTCAGTCCAGCTTGATTGCCTTGCTAACCAATTGATGCACTCCGCCCACCATGCTCATGTTAAAGCCATACTTGGGCAACACTTTGGTGAACTGCGCCTTGCAGATGGCGCAGATCATGGCCATGAAATTGACCTGATGGTCCTTGACCACGTTGTTCAGCGCCGTGGCACGCGGCATTGCGCCCTTGACCCGGACTTCCATCAGATCGTCGGTCAAAAGGCCGCCGCCCCCACCGCAGCAGAAGGTGGATTCGCCGATGGTTTCGTCCGCCATGTCGTGGAAATTGTTCACCACCGACTTGATCAACTCACGCGGAATGATGAACTGGCCGCCGGGCTCGGTGCCCATGCGTGATGCGCGCGCCACGTTGCACGAGTCGTGATAGGTCACGACCAGATCGTCGTTCAGCGACGGGTCAACCTTGATCTTGCCGGACTTGATCAGATCGTTGGTCAACTCGCAAATGTGCTGCGGTTGCGGATAGGTCGGGTCGAGCTGCTTTTGCAGTTCGATCGAGAACGGATCGTTGCCGCCATAGCCGATGCCGGTCAGGGTGTTCCAGAAGCTGTAGGCAACGCGCCAGGCGTGGCCGCATTCGCCGACCACGATGCGCTTGACGCCGAGTTCCAGCGCAGCATCGCGAATCCGCATGGCGACCTTGCGCATGCTCTCGTAGTTGCCGTTGAACAGGCCGAAGTTGCCGGCCTCAGATGCGTGGGTGGACAAGGTCCAGCTGATGCCAGCGGCATGGAACACCTTGGCGTAACCGATCAGCGACTCCACATGCGGCTCGGAAAAAAAGTCCGCCGACGGCGTGACCAGCAGCACTTCAGCGCCTTTCACATCGAGCGGCAATTTCACCGCCACGCCGGTATCGGCCTCGATGTCTTCTTCCAGGCCTTCCAGGGTGTCTTCCAGCGCGGGGCCGGGCAGACCGAGGTTGTTGCCGATCTTGTGAACCTTGCTCAGAATCTCGTTGGAATACTTTTGCCCCATGCCGACATGGTTGAGGATTTCGCGACCAGCCATGGTGATTTCGGCGGTATCGATGCCGTAGGGGCAGAACACCGAGCAACGACGACACTCCGAACACTGGTAATAGTAGCTGTACCAGTCATTGAGGATGTCCTTGGTCAGATCCTTGGCACCCACCAACTTGGGAAACAGCTTGCCCGCTGTGGTGAAGTAGCGGCGGTAGACCTGGCGCATCAGATCCTGGCGCGCCACCGGCATGTTCTTGGGATCGGACGTGCCCAGGTAATAGTGGCATTTATCGGTGCACGCCCCGCAGTGCACGCAGGCATCCATGAAGACTTTCAGGGAGCGGTACTTGCCCAGCAAGTCGCCCATCTTGTCGATGGCACGCTCTTTCCAGTCCTCGCCCAACTCATGCGGATAGCCCATGAAATCCTGAACCGGCTGGCCCGCAGGAAAGGTCTTGGCATGCGCCATCACACCTTCCCGCAGCTTGGGGATTTCGATGTCGTCCTTGAGTTCCGGAATGTCAAATTCAGCAGCTGCCACTTGAGGGTCCTTTGTCCGTACTTACGCGTTCGTTAATCGATGTCAACGAATCAGTTTTTCTGATCGAGCCGGGCCGCCCACGCCGCCACATGGCGATGCTCACGTGGGTTATCCACCTGATTGCGGGTCGGGCTAAAGAACAGGCCCGGCGCATGCAGCAACTTGCTGATCGGGAAGATCACCATCAGCAGCGCCACCAGCGCAAGGTGCACCAGCAGGGTCAGATCCTGCGGAAGCGGCTGCACATCGAGATACATCAAGCCCAGGAAAAAAGCCTTTAGCGCCACGATGTCGGTATGGACTACAAAGGTCATCAACATGCCGGACAACCCGATCGCCAATAGCAGCACCAGCATCAGGTAGTCTGACGGGGTCGAAATGTAGCGCACCCGGTCGACCAGGAAACGCCGCGCCAGCAGACCGGCCATGCCGACCACCATCATGATGCTGGCGTATTTTCCGAACGGCTGCACGATGCCGACCCAGAACCAGACCGGCTCGGTGAAGTAGCGCAAGTGACGCGCCAGCACCAGGAACAGGCCGAAATGGAACAGCCAGCCGAACACCCAGATCCATTTGTTGGACTTGAACAGGGACTCGAACAGCACCACTTCCTTCGCCATCCGGTACGTCACGCCCTTTCGCGTCGTCGGCGCGGGGGTCGTCGGAATCTTCAGCGGCGCGGGGGTGCGGCTGTAGTCAAAAATTTTGTAGCCCAGGCCCACCACCAGCAAAAAAGTGGCGAGGTAGAACATCCCGGCATAAATCATCGTCACAGTAGACAAACCCATCTCCCAACAACGTTGTGTTTACGAATCAAACGCGAGCCCTGGCATAGCCCAGCCACATTCGATTGGGAAACACAGCCTGAAAATCGAAGCCACCCCGATTAAGCCCGGGGTGACCCGACAAATATTACAACTTAAATACAGCCAGTCGGCTTGGGCAGGCCGGCGATCTTACAAGCCTGCTTGGCGGGGCCGTAGGGGAACAACTCGTACAGATACTTGTTGTTGCCTTTCTCCGCACCCAGTTTCTTGCCGATAGCCTTGGTCAGCACGCGCACCGCAGGCGCGATCTGGTATTCGGCGTAGTACTCACGCAGGAAGTTGACCACTTCCCAATGGCTGTCGGTCAGTTCGACCTTTTCTTCAACCGCCATATATTTAGCGACGTCTTCGTTCCATTGCGACAGATCGACCAAATAACCTTCTTCGTCGACTTCGTAGTCCTTACCGGCGATATCCACCATGGGCATAGCAATACTCCTTTAATTTAAAGTTACAGCCAAGACTGACAGTTGCTGTGCTCTGCGACCAGATCCACAAAACCGCCGTAATCCACGACATTGACTCCGTCCAGCACGCGCCCGGCCATGCCGCGCGCCGCCAGATCAGGACCGAGTGCGTAAATCTTGAGGTCAGCCGCCGCTGCCTGGATTTTCGCCGCCGCCGCGTTGCCGTTCGTCGCCGCATACACCGCGTCTTCGATCAACAATACAGCAGAACCTTTGGTGGCCATGCGCAAGCAGCTTTCCAGCGTGCTGCGCTCAGTGGCCGATTTGTTCACAATATGCAGCATATCTATCCCCTTAGAAGCTGATCACGACGTCTTGCTCGGCCATGAGATTTGCCATCTCATCGACGGAGAGCACCGTCACATCCACAATCAGGTCATCTTCGGTCAGGCCACGTGCATCCAACGACGCCTGATCGACATAGAGCTTCTCGATATCGTAGCCTTCCAATGCACGGTAGGTCCTGGAAAAATCCTTGACCTCGATGCCCTTGGTGTCGATGCCCTTCATCAGCTGATAGATACCGTCATCGGTAAACACCATGCTCACATCCTGATCGAAAGCAGCCGTAATCAGCACCACCTCCAGCCCTTCCAGCGCGTACACGGTACCGTGCGGCGCCTTGCGGTTCAGGAACATGAATTTCTTGACGATGCCGGAGCCGTCTTCCATCTCATCCATATCGCTCATCCCGTTTCCTTAATCACCGAACGTCACGAGACGATCGTACTGAATACCCATTTCCACCAACTGGCCCAGACCCGAGATGCGGAAGTTATCGCCAAGCACGCCGTCCGTGATTCCACGGCGCTGCGCAGCAGCCACGCACACAACCAGATCCACGCCGTGATCGGCGGCCAGCTTTGACCAGCGCGCGCCTACGTTGCGGTCATCCTGCGGCGGCGTTGCCAGACGCGAAGCGTTATAAACGCCATCGTGATAGAAAAAAACACGCGGAACTTTGTAACCCTTTTCAATCGCCGTACGGGCGAACAGATAGGCAGAGTCACTGGCCTGATGGCTGTAAGGCCCTTCGTTTACAAGAATACCGAATTGCATGGCTCGTCAAACTCCGAAAAATCCAGTCATTATTATCAAGCTTCCGCCGCAGCTGGGCTGCGGCGGCACTGACAGCTCCCAGACAGCTTAGAAGCGGATGTGCGCAGAAGCGTTCAGGTTGGCACGACCGCCACGCCAGTTATCGATGTGATACTTGGTGAAGGGCAGACCGGTCTTCTCGAAGAATGCGGGCCAGCCAATGCGGTCGATCCAGTCGATCATGCGCTCCCACGGCTTGCCGTCTTCCTTGTAGGTGGCGAGGATCTTCTTGACCACTTCGCCCACTTCCGGCCAGCGCGGTGCGTTGTTCGGCAGGCCAGCGGCGACCAGCTTGTGGAAGGTCGGCTTGGAACGGGCGTTGGAGTTCTTGCCGCCCACCCAGATCGCAATCTTGGAATGCTCGGGATCGTTGATCTGCATCGGCGGGCACGGGGGGAAGCAGGCGCCGCAGCAGATGCACTTTTTCTCGTCGACTTCCAGCGAGGGCTTGCCGTTCACCAGCGCGGGGCGGATCGCAGCCACCGGGCAACGGGCAACAACCGACGGACGCTCACACACGTTGGCAACCAGATCGTGGTTGATCTTCGGCGGCTTGGTGTGCTGAACGATGATGGCGATGTCGGCCTGGCCGCCGCAGTTGATTTCGCAGCAG
>JAHJNP010000396.1 GCA_018820745.1 Gammaproteobacteria bacterium | reverse complement strand
TGCCGTCAGCGGTGCCGACGCGGCGATGCTGGCAGCGCCCGCCTGCACATTCAGCACGCCATCCGTCAGGCTCGCATTCAGTCCGTCTGACTGAATCAGCGCGCCATCCAGCGATGCGGGCTTGATCCACATCGCCACGCTCATGCCGCCCGCGGCGTTAACGGGCGGCAGCGTCAAACTCTGCGCAGCATTGAATTTCGCGCCGCCATTGGCAAACGACGCCGCCACGCGCTCGCCGCTGAACGCCGTCGCGTTGAGCGCATTCGGTCCGCTGTCGGCCGGATTGCCGCCCGCCTCGTTGAAGTGATACACCGCGCTGGCGGCGTCATAAGTGCCCTTGGGATCCGATGCGGGACCCGCTTCAAGATTGCCGAAATACAGCCAGGCTTCGGTACTGGCAGCGAGCTTGGGCAGATTCACCCAGACCAGTGCCAACTGGTTGATGCCGTCCCATTTTTCGATATGGAATTTGAGTTCGGTCGCGTCGTCCCCCGCCACCACGCGCAGGTCGCTGCCGTCTTCATTGGCCGACAGGAAATCGAAATTGCCGGTGTGCAGACGGATCAGCACCGGCGCATCGGCGACCTCGCCCGCCGGGTTGGTGAGGGTGATTTTCTTGCGCGCCGCCCAGTCTTCGTTCCACCAGGCATGGCTGGTCGCCGAGAACAGGGAGAGCAGCAAAGCAATCGCAACAGCAAGGGCACGCATGTGAATTCAACCGGGTTTGACCAAGCGCAGAATTATCCGGGCCGGCGATGACAGGGTGGAGAAGCAGGCATGATCCGTTCGGGCCATGCCCCGGGCAGCCGCGGGTGCGTAGACCGGCAGTGCGTGGTTGTTGCCGATTGATCGGCTTGCAACCACGGCCTCCCCTTTACGGGGACCACCATGCCAACGCGATGCCGCGGCGGGAAAGTATTCCCGCCCTACGTTCTACGCTCCGATCCAGGCAAATATCGTAGGTCGGCATCACCATGCCGACGCCAGCCAGCCGCCCGCTTCGAGCGGGAAAGTGTTCCCGCCCTGCGTCCCGGTCCGTTTATTCCCCGTGCCCGATCACCTCGGCGGTGATGAAGGTCGGCTTGAAGGCATTTTTCAATTCCTCCGCTGCGCGGACGGCCTCGGCCAGGTTCTGCGACAGCGACGCGGTCGCCGACGTGGCCTCGCTGCCCACGTTGCCGGCGCTGGTCGCGGCCGCGGCTGCCGCGCCGTCGTTGGAGATCGGCACACCGGTGGAGATACCGCCCACCTGGATGTTGTCCGCCCCCACCACCCGGTCGGCGCCAATGGTCAGGTTGCCGCCGGCGCGGATACCGGCGTCGCCTGCATTCACCTCGCCGGTGGGTGCGATCAGGGCGACGTTGCTGCCTTTGATGCCGCTGCCGGCGATGGACTGGCTGACATCGAGCACGAAGTTGCCGTTCTGGTCGATACGCAGTTGCGGCGGCGGCGTGGCGCTGGCGGTCTTGGCCCCCTTGCCGGCGTCGATGTTGCCCTCGGCCGACCAGATCAGGATATCGCCGCCGGAAATGGTGAACACGCGGCTGCTGTTGACCTGGAAATCGTCGCGCGTGTAGGCCTGGATGTCGCCGCCCTGCACCGTGATGATCCCCAGATCGGCGGCCGCCCGTTCAAATCCGGTGACGCTGGCAAGACCGGCGTTGACCCCGCCGCCCGGTGCCAGCATCTGAATGTCGCCGCCCTGCTCGGTCTTCAGCTGGCTGAAGAACAGGCTGATGTCGCCCTTATAGGTCAAGGGCGCATCCGCCGTGCCCGTGGGGAACAGGTCCGCGATCGCGGCCTCGCCCCGGCTGTAGTCCTTGCTGTCCTTGCTTTCTTCGGCGGAGGCGAGAAGTTCCGCAAAGAAATTGTCCACCACGTGTTCGTCCATCAGCGCTGCATCGATCGGCACGGCACTGCCGTTCCCGTCGTGCGCCACCACCCCCGCCATGACCAGCAGATCGGCGCCGCCTTCCGGCAGGTAGGGGTTGCTCAGGTTGCCGCGCGTCACGACACCTTTGGACGCGCCCAGATCGATGTCGCGGCCGG
>JAHJNP010000395.1 GCA_018820745.1 Gammaproteobacteria bacterium | reverse complement strand
GGTTTCATAGTGTTGCCAGCGGTTGACGCTGAAAGTGTCGACGGCGACCACGAAGCGCTCGGGATGGCGCTCGAACAGCGCGCGCCATTCCGGCAGCAGTGCGCCACCCGGCGCGATGCGTTCGTCGCGCACCGAGGTGTCGATCCACAGTTCCGGAAACCGCGCCAGCATCGCGTCCAGCAAATCGGGTTGCGGCTGGGTGCCGAGATGCGCCCACAGCACCCGCACCTCGGGCGCGACGGCAAACGCCTGTTCGACCACTGCGGCGTCGCCGTGGATCATCACGGCCAGCTTGCGCGCAGCGGCCAGCCGCACCAGCTGCGCGAACACCGGCTGCTGAGCGTCGCGGGCAAACAGATGCAGCTCGCCGATGCCGGCCCACGCGCCGTCTTCCAGCTGCGCGGCGACCCGCGCCGGCAGGCCGGCGTCGTGCACCCAGTTGCCCTTGTGCAGGTTCGATGCGTACACCCCGAGCAGGGGAATCACCCGTTCGGGCGCGTGTTGATACAACTGCTGCGCCAGCTGCGGCGGCGAGCTTGTCGCGACCAGCCGGCGCACCCCGGCGGCATCGAGCCTGGCGATCACCTCGGCCGGTGTGAACGTCGCCGCGTCGGGCGCGGAATAGTGTGCGTGGGCGTCGATCATCGGCGGCAGGGGATCCGCCCCGGCGCCTGCGGCAGAGAGCCCGCCGAGCGCAACAAGAAGGGCGAGCGCGCGCTGCATCATGCGGCGAGGCAGGCTTCGATCGCGGCGCGCACCGCGTCCAGCGGCTGGCAGCCGCTGCTGACCGGGGTCAGCTGTGCGTCCTGCTGCAGGATCAGCGCGGGAAAGCCGCGCACGCCGGCCTGGCGCGTCTGCCTGAAGTGCGCCTGGGTTTTGGCGCGCGCGGCGTCGCTGTCGAACGCCGGCAGAAACGCATCCCTGGCGACGCCGAGTTCCGCCGCCAGATCGGCCAGCACGCCCGGCTGGGTGACGTCGCGGCCCTCGGCGTAGAAGGCACTCTGGATCGCCTTGAACAGGGGGAAGGTCAGCGCGGGATCGAGCCCGCCCACCGTCACCACCGCGCGGCAGGCGGGTTCGGTGTCGTACACGAAACCCTCCGGCAGTGCGTGCTCGAAACGGAAGGGCTGGCCGGTGCGGGCGTGCACCTGCTGCCAGTGGTGCAGGATCTCCTCGCGTCCGGCCGCCGTCATCGGCGCGGTTTCGTGCCGCAGGCCGCCCAGCACCAGTGCGATGTTCATGCGGTCGCGGTAGGCGTCGCGCAGGCTTTCGATCACCGGAGAAAAGCCCCAGCACCACGAACACATGGGGTCGGCGAAATACCACAGGATGGGCGCGTTCATGTTCAACCTGGAAGCGGGCGTTGACTGCTCATTGCACGATGGGCCTCTCTGCGATCGCCCACCGCTTCGGATGAGGCGTTGGGCGCGCCGGTCATGCGCGCTCTTTTCTGATTCGGGTGATCTGCTCCAGATAGTTTACGCCCCAACCCTGAAGCGTTCTCAGCACCGGCTCAAGTGTCTTGCCGAACGCCGTCAGGGAGTACTCGACCTTGGGCGGGACTTCCGGATAGACCTTGCGCGCCACGACCTGGTCGGCTTCCAGTTCCCGCAACTGCCGGGTCAGCATTCTTTGCGTCACCGCAGGCATCAGTCGCGCCAGCTCGTTGAACCGTTTGGTGCCGCCCAGCAGGTGAAACAGGATGACCCCCTTCCATTTGCCGCCGATCACCTCGACGCAGGCCTCGACCGGGCATCCAAAGTCGCAGTCGTAACGCGTGTGGCGCATCTGAATCTCCTTGGTATACAAAATGTAAGTACATGACATGAATGTGCATACTTACATAGATGGAATCCATCCGATAGCATGGCTTCTGGCATCGAGCCCTGTCACCAAGGAGAGCAGCATGGATGTGAGAACCGCAATCGAAACACGGCGCGCGATCAAACAATTCGATCCCGGCCACGTGATGACCGAGCAAGAAATCGACGCACTCATGTCCTTGGCCGTGCTTTCCCCGACGGCGTTCAACCTCCAGCACTGGCGATTCGTTCTGGTGCGAAATCCAGTATTGCGCGAAGCCATTCGTGCAGTGTCGTGGATGCAGCCCCAAATAACGGAGGCTTCGTTGCTGGTGGTCCTTTGCGCGGACCTCAACGCGTGGCAAAAGGAACCCGACCGCTATTGGCGCAATGCGTCCGCTGACGTCCGCGAGGGCGTGGTCGCCACCATCGGCGAGTATTACCGCGGGCGGCCCCAGACCCAGCGTGATGAAGCGATGCGCTCATGCGGCATCGCCGCCCAGACCTTGATGCTTGCCGCGAGGGAGATGGGGTACGACTCGTGCCCGATGGACCTGGCGGATTTCGATGAGGTCGCGAAATTGATCCGGTTGCCCGAGGGGCATGTCGTGTCGATGTTCGTCGCCCTCGGTAAAAGGGTTCGGGAACCGTGGCCCAGGGCAGGCCAGCTTCCCCTGGACGAGGTGGTGTGGGTGGACGGCTTCTGATTGGGACGCATCACGGCCGTTTCGTTTGAGTGCGTAGCGGGTCGACGTTTTTTGGTTGCGCTGATCAATGCGTCTTTTTTATGCGTCTTTGGGGGGCGCGCAGCGGTGCGGCAATCCAGGCATGTTTGCTTGATCAATGTACTGGATTGCCGCGCTTCGCCCGCAATGACTGCCTTCTTGTCGAATTACCCGGCGGTGGTTTTCAGTCCTTGGGCGCGTCGTCGGATTTGGGCGGGCTGTCGTCGTCCATGATGATGCTGTGCGCCGGGCCTTCGAGGTCGTCGAACTGCCCGCTCTTGGCCGCCCACAGCATGATCCAGGCGATGACGCCGACGAGGACGATGCTCAAGGGAATCAGCAGGATCAGGATGTCCATCTCAGAGGCTCGCCTCTTGCGACTTGAGTCTTGAATCTTGCGTTTTGAGGCGGCTGCCAGCGGGCTGCTGTTTGAAGTCGGACAGCCGCAGCGCGTTCAGCACCACCAGCAGCGAACTGGCCGACATGCCGATGCCGGCCATCCACGGCGTGACGTAGCCGAGCGCAGCGGCGGGGATGGCGATGAGGTTGTAGCCGAGCGCCCAGCCGAGGTTCTGGCGGATGATGCGCTGGGTCTTGCGTGCCAGCGCCACGCCTTCGGACAGGGTGCCGAGCCGGCTGCCGAGCATCACCAT
>JAHJNP010000036.1 GCA_018820745.1 Gammaproteobacteria bacterium | reverse complement strand
TGCTCCTCAACGTCGCGCTGTACGCGGTGATGAGTTCCAAGGTACTGGTCGACGGCGCGCTCGGCAACGACATGGCAGGCAACCTGATGATGGGCTTCGGCCTGCTGTCGGTGGTGGTCGCCGCCTTCCTGATCAAGCGCCAGACGGATGTGAAGCGCATGTTCGCCTACTCCTCGATCGAGCACATGGGCCTGATCACCTTTGCCTTCGGCATGGGCGGCGCGGTGGCCAACTTCGCCGCGCTCCTGCACATGACCATGCACTCGCTCACCAAGTCCGCCATCTTCTTCGCCGTCGGCCACGCCACGCAAAAGGCCGGCTCGCAATTGATGGTCGACATCCGCGGGCTGATCAAGACCAACCCCACCATCGGCTGGGGGCTGATGCTGGGCACCGTCGCCATCCTCGGCGTGCCGCCGTTCGGCGTCTTCGCCAGCGAATTCCTCATCATCACCACCGCCATGCACGATCATCCCTGGGCCACGCCCTTCCTGCTGCTGGCGCTGGGCGTGGCGTTTGCCTCCATCTTCGGCAAGGTGCAGCCGATGGTGTTCGGCGAGACCGAATCGGCGAAGCTGCCCTACCAGCCCGCCCTGACGCCGGTGTTCCTGCATCTGGGGCTGGTGCTGATGCTGGGTTTGTTCATTCCGCCCTATCTCGCCGACTGGTACAGGCAGGCGGCGCAGTTGCTGGGCGGGTAATCGAATAGGGTGCGCCATGCGCACCATTGGACGTAAATTGGTGCGCATGGCGCACTCTACGGAAGGCTGAAATGAAGATCGGCGAACACGACTGGCACCTCGAACCGCTCGGCAATCACATCTGGCGCGGCCGCATGGAGGCCGGACAGCTGCTCGCGCTGGCGCGGGAGGTCAAGGAAGAAGGCGGGCAACTCATTGCCCTGTGGGGGTCGGACAACCGCCACCTGGGCCGCGGCTTCGCCGTCCACGCCGCCCTGCTCACCAGCGCCGGGCTGGCCTGGGTGACCTGCGCACTGCCGGAGGACGAACCGGCCTACCCCGACCTCGCCCACATCTTCCCGCAGGCCGACCGCATGCAGCGCGCGACCTTCGACCTGCTCGGCATCACCGCTACCGACGCGGTGGACGACCGCAAATGGCTGCGCCACGGCGCCTGGCTGGCGGACGTCTTCCCGCTGCGCCGCGACTTCGATGCCAGCCAGCCCGCCACCCACGACACCGACGCCTACCCCTTCATTCGCGTCGAGGGCGACGGCGTGCACGAGATCCCGGTCGGCCCGATTCACGCGGGCACCATCGAGCCGGGGCATTTCCGCTTCTCCATCATCGGCGAGCGCGTGCTCAAGCTGGAACAGCGGCTGGGCTACACCCACAAGGGCACCGAAAAGCGCTTCGAGGGGATGGACCTCGCCACCGGCGCCAAGCTCGCCGGACGCGTTTCCGGCGATTCGCACAGTGCGTACGCCTGGGCCTACTGCATGGCGGTGGAAACCGCGACGGCCAGTGAAGCGCCGCCACGCGCCGTGTGGCTGCGCGCGCTGTTCCTGGAAATCGAGCGCATCGCCAACCATCTGGGCGACCTCGGCTACCTCGGCAACGACGTCGCCCTGGCGTTTGGCTTCACCCACTTCTGGCGGCTGAAGGAAGACTGGCTGCGGCTGACCGCGAAACTGTTCGGCCACCGCTACCTGTTCGACTGCATCGTGCCCGGCGGCGTGGCGCGGGACATCAGCGACAGCGGTCGCGCGGAACTCGCGGCGGAGGCCGACCGCATCGAAGCGGAAGTGCGTTCGCTCAAGGCCATCTACGACGACCATGCCACCCTGCAGGACCGCTTCGCCAACACCGGCGTGTGCAAACCCGCCCTGGCGGCAAAGCTGGGCCTGACCGGGCTGGCCGGGCGTGCCAGCGCGCAGGCGTGGGACGCCCGCGCCCAGTTCCCGCAGGCGCCCTACGACCAGCTCGACGTCAGCATGGCCACCCAGCGGCGCGGCGACGTGCTGGCGCGCGCCGAAGTGCGTTTCTCCGAAATCACTGAATCGATGCGCCTGATCCGCGACCTCCTCGCGCGCCTGCCGGCGGGGGACATTCATGCCCCGCTCACGCCGGTTCAGGACGTGTGCGAAGGCCTCGGCTGGGTGGAAGGCTGGCGCGGCGAAGTGCTGGTGGCGGTGCGCATCGGCGCCGACGGCACGCTCGACCGGGTGCATCCGCATGACCCGTCGTGGCAGAACTGGCCGTTGCTGGAAGTGGGCATCCTCGGCAACATCGTTCCCGACTTCCCGCTCATCAACAAATCGTTCAACCTTTCCTACAGCGGACAGGATCTATGAAAACGTGCTCCCTGCCCGGTAGGAGCGGCGTCCACGCCGCGATAGCGCGGCCATGCACCCAATCGCGGCGTGGACGCCGCTCCTACAAGACGCGCTAAGGATTACCCATGGCAACCCACCTGATCCTGCAAAAGATTTTCAAGACCGGCTTTGTCTCCGAACCGGCGCCGCAGGCCGATTCCAGCCTGCGCACCCGCGAGCAGGCCCTGCACGCGGACATCCTCAAGGTGTTCGGCCAGTCGGTGTCGATCCGCCACGTCGACGCCGGCTCCTGCAACGGTTGCGAGCTGGAAATCCATGCGATCAACGGACCGCATTACAACATCGAGGGGATGGGCGTGAAGTTCGTGGCCAGCCCCCGTCATGCCGACGTGCTGCTGGTCACCGGCCCGGTCTCGCGCAACCTGGAAGTCGCGCTGAAGCGCACGTTCGATGCCACCCCGGAACCCAAGTGGGTGATCGCCATGGGCGACTGCGGATGCACCGGCGGGATGTTTGGCGAAAGCTACGCCTCGTGCGGAAAAATTTCCAACGTCATCCCGGTCGACGTCGAAGTGCCGGGCTGCCCGCCCACCCCCATCGCCCTGTTGCAGGGCATCCTGGCCGCCGTCAGCCAGGACAAAAAAACGGCGTCCTAAGACGCCGTCCGCGCGAACGCCGAAGCCCGGCTATGCCTTGGCTTTGGGTTTCCTGCCGGGGCTGGCGGAGGGCGTATAGCCCGCGACCCGGCACAGCATCCCCTCAATCTTTTTGCCATTGATGAATCGCGTGGTGTGACACGCGATGATGTCTCCCCGTTTCGACAGCTCGGACAGATAGAGGCGCACGTCTTCCAGCGGGATTCGGGTCGCGGTTGCGATTTCGGAGTCGAGCTGCTCTCCCCGATCTTTCAGGTATTGATGGATCTTCTGCATGTGTTTTTCACCTGGCATTTGAGAATAATATAACTTTAGCGGCGAAAAGCCTTCACCCAGCGCAATTCAGCTCCCTCGCGCAGGCTGCGCACGATGGCCGAGAAGTCGAGCGGAAACTGCTCGGCGAGCGTCTCCGCCCGTTGTTCCAGTTGTTCCCAGTCGAGAATACCGCCGGCTTCGTCGAAAGCGAAAACAATATGGTTGTCGCCACCGGGAACCGTTCCCACCTGCACGCGCCCCTCGAAGGCTTCGCTCAGCAAGGCCAGGTGCCTGGACCAGTATTTCCTGGGGCCGGCGAAGTTGGCGACGACCAGACCGCCCGGTCTGAGCCGGCGCCGCGCCGCCCGGTAAAAGCCGCGGCTGAGGAAAGCCGGGGCGATGCCTTTGGCGTCGAAACCGTCCAGCAGCAGGACATCGGTATCGCCTTCCGCGGCGGGCAGATACTCGGCCGCATCGGCCTCGATGATCGCCAGCCGGGGGGCGTCAGGGACGCCGAAGGCCTCGCGCAGGGCGATCACATCGGGACACACCTCGACCACGCTCAGGTGCGCACGCGGCAGGTGGCGGTAACAGAACTTGGCCAGCGAACCGCCCCCCAGGCCGACCATCAGCACATGGCCCGGGTCCGGCACGAACAACAGAAACGCCATCATCTTGCGGGTGTAGGCAAACTCGAGGGCGAACGGGTCGTCGATGCGCATCGAGCTCTGGACGAGTTCCAGGCTCAAATGCAGTCGCCGCGTCTCGCGATCCTCGATGATGAAAGGCTTGCCGTAGCAGCCGGTCATGATTTGCGCACACAGCACATCCGGGTCGCACTCCGCCGATTCGAGCAGACGCAGGCTGCCGCGTTCGCCCAGGTCGTTCAAGGCCTTGCCGGGCAGCTCCAGCAGCGGGGTGCTTGGGGACATCGCTTTATTGCTCATCGCTTCTCTCGATTGCCCAGGCCGGGCCTGTCCATCCGTAACAAGCGGCCCCCGCAAGGGCAGCAGAACGCGATTGAGTGGCGCGCGGCGAGGGATTCAGGCGGAGCTTGATCGATCCAACAAGCACGGATACTACATGGTATTCGAATGATAATCCAGTTATCATTCAATTCACATCACATGCACATCCAGGGCATTCAATGGAAAACCGTACCGCCAGATTGACGCTTCTGATCGACCCGAAAAAGAAACAGATCTTCGAGGAAATCTGCGCCCAGCAAGACCTCACCTCGTCACAAGTGGTGCGCCGGCTGATTCACCAGTACATCCTCGAACACGCAGGCACGCGCGAACTGCCCGAATGGCTGTCGGCCCCCGCCGCCAACGCCGAACACAAGCCGCAGTAAGGACCGGAGCCGCCAGGCGGACACGGGAACGACGCCGGCCAAGCGGCGCCCGCCACGGCCTCCAGGCATCGACCGATAAAAACCAAAAAATGACCCCCAACAGCCAGACCATCCGTTTTTTCCGGCGGCACATCCCGGCATTCGCGTGCGAACCCGGGTGCCATGACTGCTGCGGGCCGGTGACCGCGTCGAGCGAGGAAATGGCCCGGCTCCCCGAAAAAAGCGACGCGGCGCACGAAGCGGCACTGGCCGGATTGAGCTGCCCCCACCTGGGCGACACGGGCTGCCAGGTCTACGCGGAACGTCCACTGATCTGCCGCCTGTTCGGCACCACGCCGCGCCTCGCCTGCCCGAATGGCAAACGCCCCGAGACCCTGATCGATCCGCGCATCGAGCAGCGGATCTACCAGTACTTCAAGGCGACGCGGCACGTTCTGGTTTGATGAAAAAGCCCAGGAAAAAGCCCGGCGATAACGCCGTGGCGACAGCGAAGTCCTTTTTTTATTGGGAGGGCGAGACGCTGGTGCTCAATATCCTGGGCAAGCCGAGTGCGAAGAACGATGCCATCGGCAAACCCTACGGTCATCAGCTCAAGGTCAGCGTCACCGCCGCCCCCCGCGCGGGCAAGGCGACCGACCACATGGTGCGTTTTCTGGCGCAGGAATTCGGTGTGGCGACGGGCGACATCGAGGTTGTGTTTGGCCGCATGAATGTGAACAAGCAACTGCGCATCAAATCCCCCAAGCGGCTGCCGGCGGTCATCGCGCAGCAGGAACTGGTCTGACAGCCGCCCGGAATCCGCATTCGGCCCGGGGCGGGCCGCCTGAGGGCACAAGTGACAGCGGAATCAACGAACCCTGGATCGCCATGTCCCTGCGGGCCTCGCGAGGACAGAATAATTCAGCGTTTCCCTAACGGGTCAGGCCCGCATACAGCAGCGGCAGTTTCTCCGGCAGCCGTTCAACGTGATCGACCACCATATAGTTCTTCTGCCCGAAGATGCGGCTGACGTAGTTGTCGGCGCGCGGATCGAGGCTCATGCAGTAGGTGGTGACGCCGTTGCGGGCGACTTCCTCGACCGCCTTCTTGGTGTCATGGCGCAGGTATTGCGGGTCGCGCACGTCGATGTCGGCCGGCTCGCCGTCGGTGATGACGATCAGCAACTTCTTCGCCGAGCGCTGCAGTTTCAAATGATGGCCGGCATG
>JAHJNP010000394.1 GCA_018820745.1 Gammaproteobacteria bacterium | reverse complement strand
CCCACCCAGCGCACCGTGCTGATCGAAGACGGCATCCTCACCGGCTACATGCAGGACATGATGAACGCGCGCCTGATGGGTATGCCCATCACCGGCAACGCCAGGCGCGAATCCTTCGCGCATCTGACCATGCCGCGCATGACCAACACCCTGATGCTGAACGGCGACAAGGACCCGCATGAAATCATCGCCTCGGTGAAGAACGGCCTCTACGCTGTCAACTTCGGCGGCGGCCAGGTCGACATCACCAGCGGCAAGTTCGTCTTCTCCGCCGCCGAGGCCTACATGATCGAGGACGGCAAGATCACCTACCCGGTGAAAGGCGCCACCCTCATCGGCAATGGCCCCGAAGTGCTGACGCGCGTCGCCATGATCGGCAACGACATGGAAATGGATTCTGGCGTAGGCACCTGCGGCAAGGAAGGGCAAAGCGTGCCGGTCGGCGTGGGGCAGCCGACGCTGCGGATCGATGGCTTGACGGTGGGTGGGACGGCGTAAGGTTTTAGCCGGCCATGTTTGAGATCGTCAGCGCAATCACGGCGGTCGAAACCATCGCCGAAGGTTCCGGCATTCGGGAACGCCCCCGGCTTGAAAAGATTTACGGCAAAGGCAACTGGAAGAAAAAGAAAGGGCTTGCCGATATCCGCTTGAGTCATGGCGAAACCGTCCACGCTGAAATACACTGGTACGAGGCGCACGGAATTGGCAAGGTCGAACACAAGATCAAGAGGCTGCTATGAGCGAAAGTCGTTTTGTCGTCTGTCTTTCAAACGAGGGCTACCCCGCCTCGCTGGAGCCGCGCAAGCTCTATGAGTGGCTGGACGACCCGCAGGCCGAATCCAAAGGCATGCTGCGGATCATCGACGAGTCTGGCGAGGATTATCTTTACCCGAAGGCGTTCTTTGCACCGGTTTCCGTGCCGGGTGAGTTGGCGGAGCGGCTGCACAAACTTGCAGCGTGATCCCGGCAGTCCGTGTAGGTTGGGCTGAATGAAATGAAGCCCAAATGCAAACCTTCTGCATAGGCTGGTGATCACTAAAGCTGTTGGGCTTTGCAGCCCAACCTACGCGGATTCAGACCGTGCAGTCATCGCTGTCATGGTTTTGCTTTCTCCCCTTACAGCCCCGCCGAGAATCGAGCCTGTTGGACGGATCAGCGGCGAAGGTGTTTGAGTCCCGCCCACAAAAAACAAAATCCAAAACAGCAAGGCGGGGCGAGTTCTTCGCCGCCCGTCCGGCAGGCTCGGTTTTCGGGAATTCGGGGATGTCGGGGTCGCCTTCTTTTGGTTACTTTTCTTGGCGAGACAAGAAAAGTGACTAGCTGCCGGGCTACCCCCGGCCAACGGACCGCGGTCAACAGCGGATTTCATTACTCAGTAATGCTTCGCGCTCAGCTCAACTGGATTGCTTCGTTGCCCTGGCAATGACCGGACCAAGCCTCAGGCCAGTGTGTCCAGCGGCTTCGGCTCGCCGATGAGATACCCCTGCACACAGTCCACCCCCATCTCTCCCAGCTTCATCAGCGTCTCGGCATCCTCGACAAACCCCGCCACCGTCTTGATCCCCAGGAAATTTCCGGTCTCCAGAATCGACCGAACCAGGGCCTCGTCGATCATGCTGGTGCCGAGCTCGCGCACCAGTGCGTGATCGATCTTCAGGTAATCCAGCTTCATGCTCTTCAGGCTGGTGTAGGAGCTGGTGCCGATGCCGAAATCGTCGAGGCTGAAGCGGCAGCCATGGCGCTGCAGCTGGCGCATGAACAGCTGCGTCTGGGCGTGGCCTTCGACGGCGTCGGCTTCGCTGATTTCGAAAATAAGCTTGCCGCCGGGAATGTCGCCGCGCGCCAGCTCACCCAGCAGGAATTTCAGGAACAACGGGTTGGTGACCGACTGGCCCGACAGATTGATCGAGAAGCCGCCGAGCCGGCTGACCAGATCGACATGGCTGCGCATCCACTGCAGAACGTGCCGGACCACCCAGCGGTCGATTTCGGCGACGCGTTGCAGGCGCTCGGCGATGCCGATCAGGTCACGCGTGGCGATGCCGCGCTCGGCGTGGGCGGTCGGGTGCAGCAGCACTTCGTAATACAGCGGGGTGCGTGCCGCATCGGCCGCGGCGACCACCGGCTGGCAATTGAGGCTGAGCTGGTTGTTGGCCAGGATGGCGGTCAGTTCGTGCGCCCATTGCGCCAGGGCCAGCACGCCGCTGGCGTCGCCTTCGCCCCCGTATTGCACAACGGGGATGCCGGATTCGCGCGCACGGGCGCAGGCAGCGTTGGCGTTGTCGTAATAGGTTTCCGGGCTGAGGCAGTCGCTTGCCCACATCAGGCCGGCGGCCGCCTGCACGCGGTAGCGGGTGCCGCTGATTTCCTGCGGATGATCGGCGATGGTTTGCAGCAGGGCATCGGCCTGCGCCTGGGCGGCGGCGCTGTCGGCCGCTTCGGTCCAGAACGCGAGGCCGGATTCGCCGGCGCGCGCCAGCAGCGCGTGGGGCGGCAGGTGCGCGGGCAGCAGCCGGGCAAATTCGCGCAGGATGGGGGTGCGGATGTCGACCCCGGCCGCCTCGCCTGCCGGATTGCTGATGTCGAGCTGGATTACGCCGACGGCATAGCCGCCATCCACCGTCTGGCTGCGCAGCCAGGTGCGGCGGATGGCACGGAAGAAGCTCTTGCGGTTGGCCAGTCCGGTGGCGGGATCGTGCGAGGCCTGCCATAGCAGGTCGCGCTGCATTTTCTGGATCATCGCGCTGTAGGAACGATCCATCAGCGGCAGCTCCAGGTCTTCGGTCCATTGCGCTTCGCCGTCTTCCAGCGATTGCAGCAGGTCGGCGCGCTTGAGGTCGAGCTTCTTGATGCCGCGATAGTTGGCGAACACGTACACCGGCGGCTGGTCGCCGATCCAGATCAGGTTGAGCGGGGCGTCGGTGGACTTGAACTGCAGCCAGTCGCCGACGCGCAGGCGCTCCGCCAGGTCGTCCTGCGCCTCGGAGAGGGGTTCGCTGGCGGCGTCGTTGAGGCGGGCGGCGACCGAGGTGTGCTGGTGCTGCGATTTGTCTTCGTCGAACAGCGCCGTGGCGAGCTGGTCGACGATGCGGTCTTGCGCGAACTTGTCGGCGCATACTCGGGTGAGCGCCTGGTCGATGCGCTGCAGCAGGGTCTGGATCTCGGTGGCGCCGGGCGGCTCGGCCTGTTCCGGATCGAGCCAGGTGCACAACTGCTGCAGCACCTGCCAAGACTCGTGCGCTTCGTCGCTGTCGGCACCGTGGCGCAGTTCGGCCATCAGCAGCACGTTGCGCCAGCCGCCGTTCAGGAGCTCGATTACGGCATTGGGCACCGCACGCTCGTCCATCCGCGCCAGCAGTTCGCGCAGGATGCGCTGCTTGGCGACTTCTGCACCCTG
>JAHJNP010000393.1 GCA_018820745.1 Gammaproteobacteria bacterium | reverse complement strand
TGGAATATTCCAGCTTTTGCCGCAGACGTTTTTCCTGGGTGATGTCCCGGTAAGTGACAGCAATGCCTTGCGGCATGGCTACCACCTGGCGCAGATACGTGAGCGTGGTGCCATCGCTGTCCCAGGACACCTCATCAACCTGCATTTCTCCCGTGAGTGCCACCATTTTGTATTCGGCGAAAATTTCGCCGCGCTCGGGAAAGGTCTGGAGGAAGGTATTCCACAGCAGATTGCCGGCCAATTTCCCGTGAGGCTCTGCCATTGCCTCGGCGGCCCGATTCAAATACACGCAGCGGAAATCGACAATGTCCCCGTCGGGGTTTTTCACGTTTTCATAGATCACAAACCCGTCCGGAATGTTTTGCATCGCAACATCAAAGCGGGTCCTCGCAGCGCTTTCAGAGGCATGGGCGGCTGCCATGCCTGTAACCAGCGGCTGGACGCGCAAACGAATGAACCACAGGCTCAAGGCGACCATGAACATGATGAGCGGAAGGGCGATCAGCAGTTCCTTCCGGACGGGCGCATAAATCTCGGCAAGGTCCTTCTTCAGCACCAGGCCCAGGCCGGTGTTGGTCACCGGCCCATAAGCCGCCAGAACACGGCGGCCGCGATAATCGGTCAGGGAATCAATGCCGCTTTTTCCCGACAGCGCATAAGCCATCGGGATCGGATTTCCTACGTAGTCGTCCGGAACGACATACAGGCCGGCCTGCTCGCGCTGCGGAAAACACAGCAATTCATGCTGATCGAGGCGGGCGCACATTGGCAGCGCGCCGGTCGTTCCCCAACGGTTTGCCTTGTCGAAAAGCTCGTCCATATGGGCGAGCCGCTGCTCGAATACCAGAAATCCGTCAGCAACACCGGGCATCGGGCGGCTGAGCTGCACCCGCACCCGCAGGTAATAGCCTTTGGCCCAGGCGAGCGCGGCATCGGTTTCTCCCGTGAGCCGAGAGAAGCGCGTCGTGTCGGGAAGCCGTTGCCCGACGATCATCCAGCGCCGGTTGCCGCTTTCCACGCCGATCCCGCTAAACCCGTGTGCGAGCAGGCCCTCGGCAATCCGGGGTGCAACGATCCCGGATGACTGATTTTCAGTGTTCCCGATCAGGCGACCTGCCGCCGCGTTGAGTTCTGGGAACAGGCCGGCTACCAGCGCGCGCTGGATATGGTTATCAAGCGTGGTGTCGATTTGTGAGCGTATTGCATCCAGCGAGTGGGCCATGTCCGTACTGGCCTGGCTCAAGACGGCCTGCTGGAGAAACGATATCCCGGCCAGGCCGGTGGCAAGCGCTGTTGCGGACAATGCCCACAGGGTGGTGCGATAGATCCGCGTGGCTTGCTGTTCTACGGTTCGTGCGCCGGAACGCTGTTCGCATTTCCGCACAAGACACAGCAGGCCAAGTCCGAGCAAGAACATGCCGATGGCAGTTGTAAGCGCGATCCAGATCAGGCCTGTCCTAACGTACAGCGATTCGAAGACAAGCTGGAAATTGAGCCAGTATCCGGCGATGGCGCTCAATCCGATGATCAGCAGTACCCCTGCCATGATGCTGGCAAGTTTCCGGGCTCCCCGGTGGTCGGCACGTTGAAGCGCCAGCATGCCGAAGCCGAAAGCCAGAAATCCGGCCACGGTCTGGGGTGACATTTGCCCGCCGTCTGCGAACCTGGACCCCAGCGCGGGCAGCAGAAATTCAACGCCGAATTCGTGGCCGGACACAAGTTCGATAGCCCTTGTTCCGGCCAGCAACAGAATCAGCCAGACCAAAACGCTTTGCATGATCGAAACCGATCGACGCGAGGATTTTCTGCTCGTCAGCAATGACAAGCCGCTCAAGACAAAACAGAGCGCCGTGGCGGGCACCATGGGTTTCCAGTCGGCGTGTATTCGCGTCAGCCAGGGAACGTCGAAAACCCAGCCGAACAGGCTAAGGCTGCCTAACAAGAGGACAAGCAAGCCCGATAGCAGGAAAACGTAACTGAAACGGGCGCTTCGCGAGGTAGCCATATTGAACCTTTTCATGTGCCGAAACCGGCATTGCAAGCTTTTAACTTGCGCGCCAGCGACGCTTGGAAAGTGCGTTTCCTATGCCGTAAAAAAAACAGGGTGGCTACTCAGTTACCCTGGATTTCTATAGTTATTTTTCCAGTTTAGTAGCCTGGGCGGCAGGTGATATTGTTCGAAAGCATGGTTGGAAATTAAACGCCACCGGAATGCTGAACGTGCGCTTCTTTCCGCTTTCAGTCCCCCTCATTCGTGCATGGTCGCTATGGGCTTATTTCTTTTTACCCGGGGCAGTGGGCGCAGCATCTTCCCGCCCCAGCAGATAATCCAGAAACGCCCGCGCCACCACCGACAACTGCCGCCCGGCCGGATACACCGCGTACCAGTGGCGCAGGATGGGAAAACCCACCACGTCGAGCACGGCGAACTGGCCGGGCTGGTTGAGGGTGAGGGCGTGGCGGGAGAGGGCGGAGATGCCGAGGCCGGCGAGGATGGCCTGCTTGATGGCTTCGTTGCTGCCCAGCTCCAGGCGTGGGTGGATGTTGAGGTTGTGTTCGGCAAGGCGCCGCTCGATCGCGTTGCGCGTGCCCGAGCCTTTTTCCCGCATCAGCCAGGTCTCCCGCGCGATGCGTTCGAGCGGGATTTTCTTTTTGTTGGCCAGCGGGTGATCCGGCGCGGCGATCACGATGATCGGGTTGTCCATGATGGGGGTGGCGACGACGTCGATGTCTTCCGGCGGCTGGCCCAGGAAGTACAGGTCGTCGAGGTTGTCGGCGATGCTGGCCAGCACCTGCTCCTTGTTGGTGACGCGCAGGGACACGTCGATGCCGGGATAGAGCTTGACGAATTCGCCCAGGAGGCGCGGCGCGAAGTAGGAGGCGGTGGTGATCGCCATCAGGCTCAGCTTGCCCTGCTTGAGCCCGCGCCGCTCGTCCACCGACATGGTGTAGTGGTCGAGGATGCTGAAGATTTCGCGGGTGGCCCTCGCCAGTTCCTGGCCGTCCGGCGTCAGGCGGATTTTCTTGCCGACCTGCTCGATCAGCGGCGCGCCGATCATGTCGGCCAGTTTTTTCATCTGCATGGAAACGGTGGGCTGGGAGAGAAACAGCTCTTCGGAGGCGCGGGTGAAGCTGCCCAGGCGGGCGATGGCCTCGAAGATTTCCAGCTGGCGGAAGGTGGTGTGATGGCGCATTTGGGTCAGCGTACGTCCGGTTTTGTGGGGTGCGCCATGCGCACCGGGTCACGGCGCAGGGTGCGCATGGCGCACCCTGCGGAGAAAGTGTCATAGAGTTTACTCTATCGTATTAATAGAAAATATCGACTGTTATTGATGATTCGACTCCTGCAAGATGCATCCCATCGTGTCAGGCCGTTGGGGCGTTGCACGGATAACCACCCCTTTCTGTAGGAGGAAATCATGGCTGTTAAAACCTATAACGCCGGTGTGAAGGAATACCGGCAGACTTACTGGACACCGGATTACACCCCGCTGGACACCGACCTGCTGGCCTGCTTCAAGATCACCCCGCAGCCGGGCGTGGATCGCGAGGAAGTCGCCGCTGCCGTGGCCGCCGAGTCGTCGACCGGTACCTGGACCACGGTGTGGACCGACCTGCTGACCGACCTCGACTACTACAAGGGCCGCGCCTACCGCATCGAAGACGTGCCGGGCGACGACACCTGCTTCTACGCGTTCGTGGCTTATCC
>JAHJNP010000035.1 GCA_018820745.1 Gammaproteobacteria bacterium | reverse complement strand
GAACATGATGTCGCCCGACTGGCCGTGGAAGGCGATCAGGCCGGAGCCGCCGGCGTCGAGCCAGACGTCGCACAGCTTGCGCAGCAGGTCGGAGGAGTAGTGCATGCCGGCCGGCGGCTGCACGCGCAGGGTGTGGAATTCGGCCGCTTCGGGGAACAGCGGCTTGCCGGACTCATCCTTCAGTTCGGTGAAGCGCGGGATGATGCCGCCGCCGTAACCGAACACGCCGACGGTGCCGCCTTTCCAGAAGCCCTTGCGGGTTGCGTAGGAGGTTTCCAGCTGACCCAGCAGGTCGACCATCATGTCATTGTCTTTGGCCAGGCGCTTGAGGCCGGTGACGAAGCTGGGCCAGGGGCCGCTTTCGAGCTGGTCGAGCAGGGGGGTGTCATGCAGGGTGCGAGTAGACATGCCAGTCTCCTTTCAATGATTGAAAAGACACACTCAGTCTAGACAATACCTGACTGTTTTTGTCGGGATAACCCAAATGGGTAGTGCCCCGGTTTGCCAAGGACATAAGAAAAATTTCTGGCGCGAAAGAGACAGCCTGAGCGGCGGCGCGCCCATCCCTTGTCTATTGGATGGCCGGTGCTATAAATCCGGTCCCTCCATTCACTTTCAAGGAGCAGATGATGCGTAGACCACTCATGATCCTGCTGCTGGCCGGGCTGTTTTCCAATGTCGCGCTGGCCCTCGACGATGACGTTACGGTCAAGCTCGAGGCGCAGAACAACTCAGGGCAGAACGGTGTCGCCACCCTGTTCCCGGAAGGGAACAAGACCCGGGTGGTGATCGTGATTCCCAACGCGCCTGCCGGCGTGGCCCAGCCCGCCCACATCCATCTGGGAAGCTGCGACAAGCTGGACAAGGCGCCGAAGTGGAAGCTGGAAGCCGTCAAGGGCGGACGCTCCGTGACCATGGTTCCCGTGTCGCTGGATACCATCCTGAAAGACAAGACGGCGATCAACGTCCACAAGAGCGCCGCAGAGGCGCAGATTTACGTCTCCTGCGGCAACATCATCGCGGTGATGTAGCGGCCGGGCGGCAGCGGCCCGGAACAGAGGGCGGCTCGCCGTGGACGGCGCTACCGGCCCACGGCGAGCTGGTTGATGACCTTGTCCACGGCGAACAGGCACCAGGCATCCTGTTCGGCCCGGTCCTTCTCGGCCTGGGTGGCGACCAGGCCGTCCAGCGTGACCACGTAATCGTGGGTGCGGACGCGGATCTGCTCGGGGTGGGGGATCATCGGGTCCATTTCCAGCACCAGCGACAGGGCATCGCTGACTTCATCGTCGTTGTCCTGCTCCGGCGGCAGCACCTCCAGCGCGTCCACCACGTCGCGACAGCCGGGCACCCACCACGCCAGAACGCCTGCCAGCCGTTTGTGCGAAAGGCTGATGACCCAGCCGTCCAGCGTCGCCACCCCATCCTTCACCGAGACCAGGATGTCGCCGCTGGCGTCGTCGTCCAGGATTTCCTGCACGGTGATGGTTTCACCCTTTTTCATCACGCGCAGCGAGCAGTTCTTCAAATCGCGCGCGTCGAGCAGGAAGGTTTCAAGGACACCCAGAATCTCGCCGTCGCCCTTGTGTTCCGCAGGCGCCACGTGCAGCCGGTCGACCACGCCGCGCACATTGCTTACTGCACCCGCAAGTTCAAGGGCACGCTTTTTTGCAGCAATGCTTTCCACGTCGCCTTCCATGATCAGAACGCTGTCGTCGGTCAGGTCGAGATGGACGGGCCAGCGATGCAGGTTGATGTGCGGTTCACGTTCAAGCGCCGCCTGTACAATTTTAAGAACAGGATTTCCGTTTTGCATGGTGGGGCACCTCCGAGTTCAACATAGCACATGGGATCCGCCGGTCCCGCCGGCGCGCGGGCGAAGACCCGGGCCTCAACCGGTGCCGGCGGGCCCACCCGGAATGCGGATCTCCGCAACCAGGGGCAGATGGTCGGAGGCGACGCGCGCCAGTTCCGAATCGGGAACCTCGATGCCGGTCACTTCCAGCCCGGGGCGGATGAAGACATGGTCGATGCGCATGCGGGGGAGGCGGCTGGAAAAGGTGGCTTTGGGGCGGTGGTGCTTTGCTGCGGTTTGGGCGTCTTCAAGCTGACTGCCGAGTCGGCGGCACACTGGCGATGACGGCAATGCGTTGAGGTCGCCGCACAGAATGACCGGTCCCTGGCACTGTTCGTGCGCCAGCCAGTCGCTGCCGAGCAGGGCCTCGACCTGGGCCGCGCGTTCGCGCGGGTAGAGGCCAAGATGGGTATTGATGATCTGAACCTCCCTGCCGTGCAGGTCGACGGCCACCCAGAGCGCGCCGCGCGGTTCCAGGTAGGGTTTGCCGGCGAGTCCGGGAAGCGGACCGGCCTTGACCAGGCGTTGCGGCAGGTGCGTCAGGATGGCATCTCCATAGCGTTCTTCCTCGAGGTGCATGGCCGGGTGGAAATGGAACTCCATTTCCAGGTAACGGGCGATCAGCTGCGCCTGGTCCATGCCCTGGCTGCGCTCGCGGCCCACGTCAAGCTCCTGCAGCGCCACCACATCGGGCCGGGCGCGGGCAATCACGCGGGCGATGCGTTCGGCATCGAGCTTGCCGTCCATGCCGACGCAGCCGTGCACGTTGTAGGTCATGACGCGCAGGCAATCCGTCCGGGTGGCGGCGATTCGTTTGCGGACGCCACGGGGTTGATGGTCCGGTCGTCCCAGATGCTGCAGCGCCGCTTTGCGCAGGTCGAGCGGACGCAGATAGTCATGATCGCGCGCCGCCAGCGGCGTGTCCTGGGGAAGCAGGGCGAAGCCGTTGGTTTCCTCCGGCGACGCACCGGCGTGCGCGCCGTTCTCCGTGGCAAAGCTCATCGGGATGACGCCGTCGCGCCAGCCGAGCAGGACGAGGTCGCCGGCCTCGGCGTGTTCGCACAGGCGCACCAGGTCTTCGCCGATCGAATCGAGAAACGGATGCTGCGCACCCAGCAGCGCGGTGCGGTCCTGCGGCAAGCGGAATTCGCCGGCCTCGGTGCGGGCGCACAGCACGCCCGGGGCTTCCACGCTGAGCACGAGCGGAACCCGGTGCGTGCGCGCCAGTTCGCGGGCGACAAAATCGCGCGCGTCGCCGGTCAGGGCCTGCGGAAAATAGACATGGCCCACGGGCCCCAGGGCGGCGACAAGGGGGTGCGCCTCATCGGCTTCCTCGTCGTTGATGCCGAGCACCGAGAACAGATGCTGAATTTTCCGGCCGCCCAGGAAGCGAACCCGCTGGGTCTGGATGCCCCCCGCGTTTTTGGTGCGGATTTTCAGCCCCGTCGTGCCCAGTTTCTCGAACGCCGCTGTCACCGCATCCTCCAGGGTATAGCCCTGGACCTTCTGGTAGGGCCGGACGGCGGCCTGTCCGTGATCGGAATAGACCCAGACCTCATAGTGCCGCCAGGGGGCGTGGTTGGCGGCGCGCCACAAGCGGGCGACGGCGTCGTCGATTCCCTTCAGCGTCCAGTGGGCAAACAGCGAGCGCGGGCCGCGGCGGTGCGACTGCTCGTCGTAACCGAGGAAGTTGAGGTGGATGATGGGCAGGCCGCGGCTGATGTCGATCTTGCCGCCGATCACGCAGAGTTCGCGCAGCAGGATGGAAATGGCGACCCGGGTCGGAACGAATTTCAGTTCCTTGAAGAAATCCTGCCCTGCGATCAGGCCGCGCACAAAATCGTGCAGCGCCAGGCCCAGCTCCATCACCAACAGGACGGCGACGCGCAGGAAACTGTAGAAATTGCTGAGCAGAAACGCCAGCAGTACCAGCGGATTGGCTGCGCGCAGCGTCGGCCCCCATCCCATCGATGACGGACAGAAATGCGGTTCCGCTGCCCCCCCGGTGTAGCTGTCGGAGTAGGCACTGCCGCCCGCGAGCAGCGCCTCGTCGCCATTGTCGACGTTCAGCGCCTCGATGCGCGCCGCCGTATCCGGTTCGTACATGCGGACGATCCCGCGCGATTCGTGGTCCCTGAAGGAGAACGCCGGGACGGCACCCTTGATGCCATAGAAGAGTTCGGCCTGGACTGCGGGCGTCGTCGACGGCAGGCCCGAATAGTGGGCATGCAGCTGATAGTGTTCGCGCCTGAGCAGCCGCCGCAGGAACGGCAGTTCACCGCGGCCCAGGGCGCGCTCGAACTGCGGCTGCGAGAGCCCGTCGATCTGGATCATGATCAGCCCCGGCCGCGTCGGCGATCCCTCCGACACAGGCAGCCGCAACAGGCGCGCCAGCCAGACACTGCGACTGAGGTTGCGGCGCAGACGACGGAAGAAGGTCTCGATTTGAGTGAGCATGGGCTATCCGCTCACGCCCGCGGCAGTTGGCGGCGGCCGAAGCACTCGCCTGGCTGCCCCATCGCCGCAATGCATCAGTCTTCCTTTTCGGGAAACAAGCGGGTCCCCAGGGCCGCGTCGCCCGCGCCCGCCACGCTTTTCAGGATGTCCCACTCCGTACTGATCGCGGTCATGACCTCTTCCCAGGCGCTCACGTCCGCGCCTGACCCGGCGGCTTTTCCGGGCTTGAGGGATTCGTAGCAGGCCAGGGCCCTGTCCGCCGAGCGGGGCATCGAAAAGGCCTCGGCGGTGTCGAGCGCGGCCTGTTTCAGGCCGCGCACTGATCCGGCGTCCAGCGAGGCCACCCACTGCAGGGCGGCGCTGAATGCCGCGGGCGTGGCCTCGTGCAGCAGGCGGCCGTTGTGCCGGTCGCGCACCACTTCCCGTGCGCCGGGCGCATCGAGGGCGACCACCGGCAGGCCGGCCGCCATGGCTTCGGTCAGCACCATGCCCTGCGTCTCGCTGGTCGACGCGAAGGCGAACACATCCATGGCATGCAGGGCATCGGCCAGTGCCTGCTGCTGCAGGATGCCGGCAACATGCAGGCGCGCTTCGAGGCCCGCCCGGGCAAACACGTCGCGCATGGCGGCTTCGGCGGGGCCGCTGCCGATCACCAGAAAATGCGCGTGCGGCTGACTGCCGACAAAGTCGGCGACCGCCCGGGCCAGGAATTCCAGGTTCTTTTCCGGCGCCAGGCGGCCCAGGTGGCCGACCACGAAGGCGTCTTCTGGAATGCCCATCTGCCGGCGGAAGGCGGGGCCGTCGCCGTGCGCGAAGTGCTCCAGGCGCACGCCGGTGGGCACCACCGCAATCGGCGTGACGACGCCGCGCTGCTGTAACAGGTCGCGGATGCTCTCGCTGGGGGCGAAGACCTGGTCGGCGAGGTTGGCGTAGCGGGTGGCCAGTTCGATGGTGAAGCGCTTCAGCGCGGGCGAGTCGCCGGGAACATAGTGGGTATAGCGCTCGTACAGGGTGTGGTGGGTGAACACCAGCGGCAGCCCCCGGCGGCGCGCGATCCGCACCGCGGTCATGCCGAGCAGGAAGGGGTGCTGGGAGTGCACGACATCGGGGCGGAAGGCGTCGAGCGTGTCGGTCAGCGGCGGATGGATCGGCAGCACCACGGAGAAATCGCTGGCGTTGAAATTCTGGATCGCGGGAATGCGCACCACGTCGACCTCGTGCTGCGGCATGTCGGGGAATTCGGGTGCCACCACCAGCACCCGGTGCCCGCGCGTGCGGTATTCCTCGGTGAACGCCGTGACCGAGCGCGCCACGCCGCCGACGTGCGGGCTGAAGGTGTTGGTGAGGATGAGAATGTTCATCCTTGAAACCCCCGTTTGAACCACAGAGGCACAGAGGCATAGAGAGAATCGAAAAAACAATGGATTGTCGATTTTCCGGCGGTATGCCTTCGGGCGAGGTGCCAGGCAGAAACGACCCATTGGTTTTTCTCTGTGCCTCTGTGCCTCTGTGGTGAGGAATTTGAGTTCATGCCCCCGGCTCCCCGTCGACGAGGACGACCGAGCCGGCACCGGCTTGCGGGCTGGCCGGCGCGAAACCGGGCAGGTGGATCTCGACCGGCGGCGCGCTGCGGTGCCAGTCGCCCTGCCACTCGACGCGCGGCGGATGGCCGGGAACCGGCGTAATGCTGATCGACACCGGGCCAAAACGTGTCGGCGCGGGGCCGAAGCGGATCGGCGTTCCCTGGTCGAGCCAGCGCGCCGGAATCCCCGCACACAGGATGAGGCAGTCGCCTTCCTCGCGCACGAAGCAGTTGCGGATCATCAAGAGCCACTCGGCGGCGGCCCAGACATGGTGGCCGTCGCCCATGCAGCCGCCGCCGGTCAGCGGATGGATCGCCTCCGGCCACTGGCCGCTCGGCGAGGCGAGGGCGGCGACCGCATCCATCAGGTCGAGATAGCGCGGGTCGCCGGCGCGCAGCAGCACCTGGGCGACGTGCAGGGTGAGGTAGGCGTTGAGGCCGGAATGGATCATGTCCTGGTAGAACGCGCCCTTGACGAAACAGCGGTCGAGCAGGAACTCGACGCAATCGAGCAGGCGCGGATCGTCCGCCGCATAGAGCTGCACCGGATAGCCGCACGCCAGCGAGCCGATGGCGCCGGCATCCAGCCGGCGATAGGGCGACGCCGGCATGGACGGACGGCCGAGCCGTGCTTCGCAGCCGGCCAGGCTGCTTTCCACCGCCGCCGCAAAATCGTCGGCGGCCTGCGCGAATTCCCGGCTGTGGCTGGGGTCCATGTTTGCCAGCATGGCTGCCGCCGCGCGCAGGCCGGCGATCCCCCAGAAATCGTCCCAGTAGTAATAGTCGTTGGGCCCCAGGTGTTCGGCGCTGAAGCCGGCCGGCAGCAGCCCGGCATGCGGCGCGTCCAGATCGTCGCTGAGCCGCTTGCGCATGATCCAGCGGGCGCCGCGCCGGATCGGGCCGAGCCATTCGGCGGCGGGCGGCCGGCCGGTCAGTTCAAAAAAGCGCTGCAGGATCCACAATACCTCGCCGTTGGCGTCCCATTCGCCCTCCTGCGAACGGAAATAGCCGAGCGCGGTCTGCCGCGCCGGAAAGCGCGCCAGCGCGCGCTCGGCGCGATCGGTGAGGCCGGCGCACAGCATGGCGTGGATGATGAAGGCGGCATCGCGGAACCAGAACCGCTTGTAGGTGTAGGGGCCGGGGTAGACGTCGTCCGGCGAATGCAGGATCAGCGAGGTGAACGCGGCGTCGTAGAGGAACTGGTAACGCGGCTCCGGACAGGTAAGCGTGCAGTGTCCTCGCCGCGCCGACTGCCAGGCATGAGTGGGGAGGGGGTCGGCTCCGGTGGCCGCGAGCGGGATGGTTGCGGTGATTTCGGCGTCTTCTCCGGCCTTGACCGGGAACAGCGCCGCCGCGGTGACCATCCCCACGCCGCAGGTGCCTTCGGTCTGGTCGTCCCGATCCCTGAGATGAATGAACACGTCGCCGTGGCGGTAATCGGAGACGTGATGCCGTTCGGCGGGGGCGCCGAATTCGACCCGCTGGGCGTCGTCGATGGTCCAGGCATCGCGCGCCGGCGACAGGCTGACCTGATGGATGAAGCTGATGCCCTCCGGGTTTGCCGGGCGCAGCGCCAGCACCAGCCGGGCGTTGCTGTCGGCCCGCGCCTGCAGCCGCAGCTTGCACACCGGGACGCCCGCTTCGAGCTCGACCCAGGCGCTGCTGGTCAGCGCCAGCCCGGCCGTTTCCGTATCGGTGGTGATGCGAACGCCGGCGTCGATGTCCTGGCAGTCCATCTCCTGCCGCTGGCGGCACTCGGCGGCCCGCGACGGCAGCAGGCAGCGCCCGTCCTCGGCCAGCAGCCAGCCGTCGAGCGACCAGCCGTCGAGCAGGGGGGTCAGCAGCCCGCGGGGATCGACGATTGGCAGCTCCGGGCAATCCGGATAGCCGACCGCGGTCCAGTTGCGGTGGGTGAGATTGACATGGGTGATGGAAAAGGCGCGCGGGATGAACGACACGTCGCGCGGGTCGAACTGGCGTTCGATCCAGTAGGGCCAGACCCAGTCGAGGTTGTGCTGGATGACCCGG
>JAHJNP010000428.1 GCA_018820745.1 Gammaproteobacteria bacterium | reverse complement strand
CGCCGAACTGTGTCGTTTCGGTTTCCAGAGGCAGGCCTTGCTGGCTCCAGGCATCGAAACCGCCGTGGATCGAACGCACGTTCGTGTAGCCCATGCGCTTGAGGTTCAGCGCCGCCAGCGCAGCGCGGCCGCTGGTCTTGCAGTACACGAGAATGTCGGTATCGCGGCGTGACAACAGCGGATGGTCGCCGATCCTGAACTCCAGCACCCCACGCGGAATGTTGATCGCACCGGGCAGGCGGCCGGCCTCGAATTCGGCAGACTCGCGCACGTCCAGCAGCAGGGCGGTTTTCATTGCGGTCACCGCGGCGGCGGGCTCGATTTCAGTAATCTGCGATTTGGCCTCGGCGACCAGTTCCATTGCGTTCATGCTCATGCGTACTCCGTTGATGGGTTTAACGAGATGGCGAAACAGGCTGCTGTCCAATTCAATGACTTACTAGCAAGATCGGTGCTAGTTCGGGAGTGTGTGCCACAGGGGTTTCATTTTTATTACATTTCAAAGACTTGCATTGACACCTGGCACAAAGAGGCAATCAGCCCGGAACAGGGGGAAGACATATTTGACAATCTCTTCCATGGTTAATGTCAAAAATGTCAGTCGCGGGGCTGATCGTCACGACTTGTTCCAGGACGAAAATGGCGCAGCGTGTCAGCAAGAAGGGAATAAGCGAGCATCTTGCCGATGCTATCGGCGACGTTGCCCAGAGCAGCATACGTTCATATCCCCATCGGACGTGAGACGCCTCAGCATGAAACCCACCGGCCCGTGCAAAACTTCCTTGGCAGGGGCAGCTACAGAGGGTTGGCGTTTTGCTTTATGGAAAAGCCGGAATGTCCGGCTCGGTGCCGCCGCATTCGGCATCGGGGTGGTGCTTCTTGATAAGCGCCTCGATTTCCTCGACCCGCGTCCTGGGCACA
Organism: Gammaproteobacteria bacterium; assembly: GCA_018820745.1. Lineage (GTDB taxonomy): Bacteria > Pseudomonadota > Gammaproteobacteria > Burkholderiales > Thiobacillaceae > Thiobacillus. The sequence continues at coordinate 3,240 of JAHJNP010000428.1, read as the reverse complement.
TCGATCATGAACAGGAACTCGCCTTTTTCCATGGCCTCTTCGAATTGCTTGATGCGGCGACTGCCGATGCTGCTGCCGGCCATGCTCGACATCAATGCGCCGACGCCGGCGCCCGCCAGCGACGTCCCCAGAATCGCGCCGCCGGCCAGCACCGGCCCGCCCGGCAATGACACCGCGACCAGGCCGGCAACGATCCCCGTCAGGCCGCCCAACGCCAAGCCTTGCTCCAGCGCGGGAACGAAATCGGATTTCTGCAGGTAGGACGCCTCGGGCAGGTCCTCCATCGGGGTGCCGCGCTTCGCCAGAACAACATGGATGTGGCGCTCCTCGATACGCGCAAGCAAAAGCTCATCGACGATCTTCTTGGCGGCCTCGATATTCGGTGCCAGAAAATAGATCCGTCTCATGCGTGCTCCTCCTTGGTTTAAGTGGGCCATGCAACCACAGGGATTTATCAACTTAGTACAGAGCAAGGCATTATTTTCGCCGTGTCTATCCTGAAAGCTGTTCCAGCATCAGGATCCGGCATGCCTCACACCCTCGTCAGCCTCCTTTTCGCCGCCCTGGCTCTGACCCGAACCGACGCAGCCTATCCGCGTCCCGCCCAGCCCGTTGAATTGCGCATCACGGTCGTTTTCAACAACGTGCCGCATCGGCCGGGTCTGACCTCGGGCTGGGGGTTTTCTGCGTTGATCGAAGGTATGGACAAGACCCTCCTGTTCGACACTGGCGGCGATGGTGCGGTGCTGCTCGCCAACATGCGCCGCCTCGGGCTGGATTCCAGGGCCGCGGAGGCCATCGTGCTCTCCCACATCCACGCCGACCACACTGGCGGACTCGATAGCTTTCTCGCCGAGAACGCCGACCTCGATGTCTGGCTGCCCGCAGAATTCCCGGCCGGCTTCCAGCGGGCGGTCACCGAGCGGGGCGCGCGCGTCAGGCCCGTCAGCAAAGGGGGGCGCCTGTTCGGCAAGGTCTGGAGCAGCGGGCCGCTGGGCGACGGCGTCATCGAACAGGCGTTGATCCTGGACACCGCGAAAGGTCTGGTGGTCGTCACCGGCTGCGCCCACCCCGGCATCGTCCGCATCGCGGAGACGGCAGGGCGGCTGACCGGCAAGCGGATCCATCTGCTGATGGGCGGCTTCCACCTCATGGGCGCGGATCGCGCCGAGATCCACGCCATCATCGTCCGGCTTCGGGCGCTGGGGGTGGAAAAGCTCGCCCCCAGCCACTGCACCGGGGATGCGGCCATCGCTCAGTTCCGCACGGCATGGGGCAAGGATTTCGTTGAGGGCGGTCTGGGGGCGGTGATCGAGGTGCCGGTGCAGTGAGGCTCGAAATCCTTTCCGCCGAATCCCTGGGCGTGCGTGGACTGTGCTGCCGGGTGGAGGCGGGGACGCGGGTAATTGTCATCGACCCCGGCGTGGCCCTCGGTATACGGCGCTATGGCTTGCCGCCCCACCCGGTGCAGATCGCGGCGGGCCGGGCGGTAAGGCTGCGCATCGTCGCGGCCCTGGAAGGCGCCACCGACATGGTATTCAGCCACTTCCACGGCGACCATGTGCCGCTGTTCAAGCCGAATCCTTACCAACTCGGCTTCTCGCACCTGCCGCCCTGCATCAAGACCCTGCGCGTCTGGAGCCTGTCCCCCGCAGGCCAGCGCTTCACCAGCCAGGCGCGTGCCCGCGACCTCATGGACCTGCTGGGGCCGCACTTCCAGGTGGCGGAGGGGCTTTCTGACGGCCCCCTGCGCTTTTCCTGCGCCGTGCCCCACGGGATCGGCGGCGAGTCATTTGGCAGCGTGATGATGACCCGCGTTGATGTGGGGGGCCGGGTCTTCGTGCACGCCTCCGACATCCAGCTGCTGGATGCGACAACCATCGACCGCATTCTCGACTGGACGCCGCACTGGGTTCTGGCCGCCGGTCCGCCGCTCTACCTCGATCAGCTCGATGCCGGGCTGCGCGCGCGCGCCTGGGCCAATGCCCGGCGCCTGGCTGCGGGGGTCGACACCCTCATCCTCGACCATCACCTGATGCGTTCGCTGGCGGGGCTGGCCTGGCTCGAAGACCTTTCGTCGGCGGTGGGAAAGCGGGTTGTTTGCGCCGCCGACTTCATGGGCCGGCCCAAGGAACTGCTGGAGGCGCAGCGGCGGGAACTCTACGCGGCCATGCCGGTGCGGGCAGGCTGGCATGAAGACTATGCGCGTGGCACGGCAAGGATCGAAGCGTTCGCCCCACCGGGTGACTAGCGGCGCTTGGAAATTGTGGGGATTGATAGCGCCTTCGCTGCTGCGATGCCGACAGTGATGGGGGCTGCCTTGACGCGAGTCCGCTCACTGCATATAAACGAAGTGGCGATGTTTTTGCCGAATCAAAAGGAGTCAGCATGGAAGAAGAACCAATAGGGTGTGCGCGGGTGTCGGGATCGGTCGTCGATGACACGCCGCAGGAAGCACAAGCGCAATCCCAACCCACACCAACACATGAGGCAAGCAAAATGACTGCACGTGTCGGGCAAAAAGCCCCCGATTTCAGCGCGCCAGCCTATTACAAAGGCGGCTTCACTAACGTCAAGATGTCCGACTATCTTGGCAAATGGGTGATGCTCTGCTTCTATCCCGGTGACTTCACCTTTGTTTGAGCAACAGAAGTGTCCGCGGTCGCGGCACAGTATGATGCTCTGCAGAAGCTGGGCGTAGAGGTATTGTCGGTCAGCGTGGACAGCCACTTTGTCCACAAGATGTGGAACGACAATGAACTGGTCAAGATGGTGGAGGGCGGCGTGCCCTACCACATGGTCTCCGACCAGGCCGGCAATGTCGGACGCGCGTACGGCGTCTGGGACGAAACGCAGGGGATCGAGATGCGCGGTCGCTTCATCATCGACCCGGACGGCGTGATCCAGGCCATGGAGGTGCTCACCGCGCCGGTCGGACGCAAGCTTGCCGAGACGATACGACAGTTCCAGGCGTATCAACTGGTTCGCGCGTCGGGCGGAAAGGAAGCTACGCCTGCAGGTTGGGAACCGGGCAAGGAAATACTCAAGCCCGGCCCCGATCTGGTCGGCAATGTCTGGAAGGTCTGGAATCCTTCGATGGAATAGACTGACCTGCTGGCTTCATGGCCCTGAAACCCCGCCCCCGTGGCGGGGTTTTTGTTGCATACATGAGATGAAGCTCGCGCCTTGTCATCGGCAGGCGGTAATATCCAGTCATTCTCTTTTCTGCCCGGTCGGGTG
>JAHJNP010000392.1 GCA_018820745.1 Gammaproteobacteria bacterium | reverse complement strand
TACCCGGTCACTGGGAGGGTGACCTGCTGTTCGGAAACAGCAACAGTCAGATTGCAACCCTTGTCGAACGTCATTCACGCTATGTGATGCTGGTGAAGGTCACAGGCAAGGATACTGAGACCGTCATCAACGCACTGATCAAACACGCCCGCAAGTTACCGCAGGAGCTTTATAAAACGCTTACGTGGGATCGGGGAAAAGAGATGGCCGCCCACCAGCGCTTCACCTTGGCAACCGACGTAAAAGTCTACTTTTGTGATCCCCAGAGCCCTTGGCAGCGTGGGTCTAACGAAAACACGAATGGTCTATTGAGACAATATCTGCCCAAGGGAACAGACATCTCCGCTTACTCGCAAGCCCAGCTCAATGGATTGGCAAGACGATTAAATGATCGTCCAAGGAAAACACTAAACTACGAAACACCAGCTGAACGATTTGGTCAATCTGTTGCGTCGACCGGTTGAATCCGCCCCGAACACGAGACGGTCGGACTCCCCAAGTTGAATTTCCGCTTCTGGCCGACTTCACCCTGAGCGCGACTTGCGCTCTTACTTCAGCGCTTCAACCAGCTTGATCGCTATCAACTGGCGTTCCTTGGTCAACGACCTAAACAACGTCAGGAGCTGAACCTCCTCGGCCAACTCATCGATGCACTTTGCGGCATCCAGGAGTTCGCTTACGTCGATGCCTAACGCCCCTGCGAGCTTTGCCAAATACCTTACTTTGGGAAGAAACTCACCTGACTCCCAGTTGCCTACAGCAGTTGAGCTAATGCCGATCAATGCAGCCAGCTGTCCCTGGGTCAAACCACTCGCTATGCGAAGTCTTTTGATGCGTACTCCCAAGGGTTCCACTGCAATCGCGTTGTTTGTGTCCATTCGGCCTCTCAGTGTTTATCTTCACCCCGTCCACTCAGGACACCACCAAGCAGCCCCACGAGAATTTCCATGCCGTCCTTGAGCAGCACCTCTTGTTCATCGTTGGGTTCGGTTGCATCAAGGGTTGCCAGAGTATCTTCCAAAGCAATTTCCCCAAATCTCCCTTGGTAGTGGGCGAGGTTCAAGGCAAGTAACCTGGCGCACTCAGCGAGTTGTTCCTTGCTGGCCTGCTCAATGAGAATATCCGCCAGCTTGTAGTACTGTTGGAAGTCCGATAAATCAGCCATAGAGTGCAGCCCCGTAATGCGTACGAACGACTTTAACCGAGTTCTGGTGTTCATTGCGCTAGCGGTGCTGTCCACGGCATCCAACGCAGACACTCTCACAGGACGAGTGGTGGGCATCGCCGATGGTGACACGCTCACACTGTTGGATGCGACCAACACCCAATACAAGATACGCCTGTCAGGCATCGATAGTCCCGAGAAGGGACAGCCTTTCGGCCAAGCCTGTAAAAAGAGCTTGTCAGACCTTGCCTATGACCGCGTGGTGGCGGTCGAGTCAAACAAGCTTGATCGATATGGTCGTGTTATCGGCAAGGTGCTGGTGAACGGCCAAGACGTGAATCTGGAACAAGTCCGGCGCGGCTGTGGATGGCACTACAAGAAATACCAGAACGAGCAAACTCTTGATGACCGACTCAGCTATAACGCTGCCGAGGAATCTGCCAAAGTAGGCAGGGGTGGCCTATGGACTGATCTTGAACCGATGCCGCCCTGGGATTGGAGGAAGGCTCGCAGGAAGTAGGCAACCGAAGACAGATCGTCTGGGCTGGTGTCGAGCGGTTGCCTTCATCTGTCTGACTGTCAGTCATTGCGCCCTTCCAGAAACGCTGCCAGTTGTTCGCACACCCTGTCCAGTTGCTTTAACTCGCATTCCCAAATCACCAGGCTGCGCCAACCGCGCGCGGCCAGCGTTGTCAAGTGAGCCTGATCCCGCGCTTTGTTGCGGGCAATCTTCTCGACCCAATAGACCCTATTCTTCTTTGGCGTTCGCGCGCCTCGCGCACAGTCGTGGCCGTGCCAGAAACAGCCATGTACGAATACCACCTTGCGTCGTCCGATGAAAGCTAGATCAGGCTTACCCGGCAGGTCTTTTCGGTGCAGGCGATAACGATAGCCGAGCTGGTAAGCGAGCCGCCGAACGATCCGCTCCGGTTCAGTATCTTTGCTCCGCACCGCCTGCATCGTGCGCCGACGCACGGTGGCGTCTTCAATCACGATCGCCTGATTGCAGTCTGGCCAGACTGGCGCTGCACAACCCCATTGCGGGTGATCGTGGTGGAACGCACAGTTTCCGCGCCGTCATGTGAGACCGCGAAGCTCACATAGTTAAGATCGTTCGCATCAGCATGGAAGCAGTTAGCGAAAGCTTGCAGCAATTCCACATCCTGCAGCTGTTGCGGGGGGGGACTCGGGTTATTGCGTGGCGAGGGGATCGTCGCGGGCAACAGGTAAATGCAGGGTGGCGGCAAGCGATAGTGGCTCAATTCCGTGAGGCGTGGATCGTTTTCGTCTGTCAGTTTCGGGCATGGGCGGCCAAATGTGCCGCACACCATGTCCCAGATGAGAATCCCGTCCACACGCTGCTCCTGCGAGATGATTTCAGCGCTTAACCGCGTGTGAATTCCCGACCAGACATTGTGCTGCGGATCAGCTCCAGGGTTCGTGCAGACACTCCAGATGATGAACTCTTGCGCGTGCGGCGGGCGCTCGAAAATGTTGGTGTTGTTCCCGTCCAAGCAGCCCTTCAACTCGATGACCGCCGTGCGTCCGCTGGGCATGGTCACCGTGTAATCGTGGCGGTTCTCACTGCCCGCCGAGTTCCATTCCTTGATGAATTTCCCGTCCTGCATGTGGTTCAGGACGTGCTGCACGAACTCGCGTTTGTCACGCATCGAGGCGGCAAATTGGCCGCGTACCCGCTCGATAGCGCCACGGAACACGCCGCTGTTATAGAACTCCTGCTCATCAAGGCCGTGTTCGCCGAGCCGGTGAGATTGGGTTTTCAGGACTTCCGCGAATTCACGAATCTTGATTTGCAGCTCTGCGTTTTGTTGGCAAGGAATGACGCTCATGCAGCGACCCGTGAACGTGGAATCCGCGCCAAAAGCAGTGGCTCGAAGATATGCTGCGCCAAGTGACGCACCACGGGAACCGCCACGCCGTCGCCGGTCAGGTGATAAGCCTCGTTGTAGTTTGTCGGCAGTTCGTAGGTATCAGGCAGCCCCATCAAGCGCGCCGTTTCGCGCGGCGAGATCAAGCGCGAACGCACTGTTTCCCCGTCAACGATCATGATCACTTGGCGACTCGATCCGCCGGCGGGCGTGCGTAAACAGCCGGCGATGTCGTCGAAACGAATTTCCGCCCGCTGCACCTTACGCCCAACCTCATCGCGGCGCGTGCGCTTATAGACGGTGCCGACCATGCGCCGCCCGGTGGCTTTAGCTTTGTTGACTTTCTCGCGGTTGATGTCACTCATCATCTTCAACAGATCCGCTGTCTCGCTGGCCGTGTGCCACTCAACGCCGACCGGATTATCTTCGATCAAGCCGGCGAACGTAGTAGCCCGCACTGGAGGTGCCGAAGGGTTCCACCAAAGCCACTTGTCCTTCACCTTGGCGGAGAGATTATCGTAAGCGTTGAGAAGCCCGCGTGGGTGCCACAATGCTGAGGGTTCTTCCGTTGTGATGTTCGGCCCCGTCAGCGCCAAATCATCGCGGACGCCGATCACAAATAGGCGTGGGCGCGAATGCGGCACGAAACGCACCGCGTCCACGATCACGGCACCGAAGTAGTAGCCCGCTTTAACGAAAGTTGAGCAGATCGCGGCGAAGTCCTTGCCGCCATGCGAAGTGAGTGTGCCGCAGACGTTCTCAAGCACGATCAGCTTTGGTGCTCTGCCCTCTTCGATCAAGCCTTGCATGAGACGCCAAAACGGCCAGAAGGTGCCGGAGCGGTCGCCCTTCAGGCCGGCACCTGCGCCTGCAAGCGAAAGGTCTTGGCACGGGAACGAAGCCCAGGCGAGATCGGCGACGCCAGGCACATCCGCCGTGGTGAGCGTACCGACATCGGCCACTTTCAACACGTCGGGTGTTTTCCAGTTCTTTCGATAGACGACGCTCTTCTTGAGATCGAACTCATTGGAAAAGACGCAACGCCATTTTGCGCCCAACCCAGCTCGCGCCATCCCGGCACCTGCGAAAAACTCATAGAAGGTCGGTGTGGTAGCCATCATGCAATCTCTCGGTTGAACAACGGCCACTGTTCGCCAATATATCTTTCCGCCGCATCCCGAATGACCCATGCGACGGAAACTTTCTTGTCCTTGGCCAAGCGCACCAAGGTGTCATGCAACTCGTGTGGCAGGCTCACGGACGTCCGAACGCTCTTGCCCACGTTTGCCTTTGCTGACCGCTTCGTTTTGGTTGCCATGTTTAGTCTACCCATGCAATAGATACACCACATTACACCATGTGGGTGTAATGCGCGAGATCAAAAATGGTGTTATGCCCCATGGTGATGGAATATATGTGAGCGTCACCCTATAACGGGTACGAACTGGAGGTCACCGCTTGACCGTCCTCTTCGGCCGCCGAACAAGAGACAGTCAGGCTCGCCGATTAGTGACCGTGTTGATTGACTAACAGAAGCCAACCCTTCACGTCAGCCTCACGTCGCGGCGGTAAGGAGCCTGAAAATAACTCGGCTCAGCGGGGCACCTGCGAGTATCCCATGTAGCGCTTGATGACAGCAACACGGCGCTGATACGTGCGCGAGCCGTGGTTGTACTCATACAGGCGCGGGTTTGGCACCATCGCGGCCATGCGGGCGGCCTGGTCGCGGTTGAGGTTGGCGGCGGAGGTTTTGTAATAGCGGCGGGCGGCGGCTTCGGCGCCGTAGATGCCGTTGCCCCACTCGATGACGTTGAGATAGACCTCGAGGATGCGCCGCTTGCTCCAGGTGGCTTCGATCATCAGGGTGATGACGGCTTCCTGGCCCTTGCGGATGAAGCTGCGCTCGCCGGACAGGAACAGGTTCTTGGCGAGCTGCTGGCTGATGGTGGAGCCGCCGGCGACCAGTTTTCCCTTCTTCAGGTTCTTTTCGACGGCGGCCTGGATGCCTTCGACGTCGAAGCCTTCGTGTTCGAGGAATTTCGCGTCCTCGGCGGCGACGATGGCGCGCTTGAGATGGATGGAAATGCGGTCGTAGGGGACCCACTTGTGGCGCAGCTCGGCGTCGGGGTTCTTGTCCTGCTGGCGCGCGAGGCCGGCCGCCATGAACGCGGTGGAGGTGGGGTTGTGGTCGATCCACCACAGCACATGCGCGAAGATCCACAGCTGATACAGCAGCACCAGCGCGATCGCCAGGGCGATGCCCTTGCCGATCCAGCCAAACACTTTTTTCATCATGCTGCGCGCAGGCTCGCGATGACGGGGGCGGTGTCGGGGCGCACGCCGCGCCACAGATAAAACGCTTCGGCCGCCTGTTCGACCAGCATGCCGAGGCCGTCGGCGGTGGCCGCGCCGTGCGCGCGCGCGAAGGCGAGGAAGGGGGTGTCGCGTCCGTACATCATGTCGTAGGCCAGCGTGTCGGCGGTGAACAGGCG
>JAHJNP010000391.1 GCA_018820745.1 Gammaproteobacteria bacterium | reverse complement strand
GTGCGGTGGCGACATGGGCAAGTTTTCCTTCGGTTTTGATTACACCGACCTGCCGGAAGACCAGTGGAACCTGAAATACCTGATTCGCCAGGGCCCCAAGGACCTGCGCCTGTACCTGTCCCTGTTCACCCACAACCGGCTGGGACGACTGATGCTGCCCGAGCTGTACTATCTTGGTGGGGTACCGCTGACGCAGCCGATGGGCAAGCGCGCGCGACGGCTGGTGTCGCGCCTGGCCGAAAGCCCACAGCCGTTTTTTATGAACGTGTTTTATTCCACCACCCACCCGCCGTTTGCATCCGAATGGCCGTGGTACACGCGCTTTGCCGACCCAGGCTATGCAGGTGAATCCAAGTTCGCAATGGCACGCCTCACCGACCCGTTCGATATCATCCGCCGCCAGGGCGCGCCCAGGAAAGAATTCGACCTCGATCAGATCATCGATCTCTACGACGGCTGCGTGGCGGAGTTCGACGATGAAGTGGGCAAGATGCTGGCCCATCTTGAAACCTGCGGCCTGGCCGGCAATACCATCGTTGTCGTCTATTCCGATCACGGCATGGAGTTCTTCGAGCACGACACCTGGGGCCAGGGCAATTCGGCCGTCGGCGAAGCCAGCCCGCGCATTCCGCTGGTGATCCGCGATCCGCGCCTGCCTGCCCGAGGAAAAATCGACGATGTCGTCCGCACAATCGATCTGGCCCCCACGCTGCTGGAATTATGCGGCTACCAAACAACCAGCAATATGGACGGCGTGTCGCTTGTCGGTTGCATGGGGCCCGACCGTGCCTGCCCAGAACTCAATGCGTTCAATGAGACCGGCATCTGGATAGCCGACATCCCTGGTCTGCCGGAAGCGCATCTGCGCTATCCCAATCTGCTGGAACTGATCGAAGTGCCGAACCGTGGCAGCGGAACGCTCGCCATCAAACCCGAATACTGCGAAACCATCTTCGCTGCCAAGGACCGCATGATCAGGCGCGGTCGCTGGAAACTCGTTTATCAACCACTCAATGACGGCCACCTGCTCCAACTCTTCGACATAGTGGAGGACCCCATGTGTCAACTAAACCTGATTGACCAGCATGAGGCCATAGCCGACACGCTATGGCAGTTCCTGTGCAAATGGATCGACCATGCTCCTGAACAGAACGATCAGTTTTCTCAATGAAAAAATGCTTTCACAAACCTCAGAAAATCCACACTGACAGTAATGTAAATTGTTACTGCTAGAAAGATCACAGTTGATTTTCATCAATAGCCTCCGAATCTGCTTCCTGGAAAAATTTATGCTCGGATGGAATCCGCTATTTTTGCTTACAACCGACCCAGAGTTCGCCTCGCATTCTAGGCAGACATCTTATCTGGTCACACCTCAGTCTATCTTCACATTCGTTAAGAATAATTTTTTGTCCATCCTTCCCCCCTCCCCAACGAAATTGGAATCGAAAGGTCACGAGAATGATGAAAATGAAGCTGCCATGGCGTCTTACACATCGCGGAGGACTCTTTAACACTTGCGTTCGCGCGCCACTTCGGCGCTGGCGTCTACGCAGACAACTCTTAAATAAGTCTGCATACATTCCTAATGCAATCACAGTAGTGATCCCAGTTCGCAATCGAGCTGATCATAGACTCCGCAACACATTGTCGACTCTTGCGGCGCAGGACTATCCGAGAGAACTCATACAAATAACGGTCGTGGACTATGGAAGCGCTATGGAGGCGAGAAGAGGCACCGCGTCTTTATGCACCGAATACAACGCCAAAATAATAGAGCTTCCGGGCAAAGGGGTTTGGAATAAACCAAAGTGTGCCAACTATGCGATCAAGCGTTGTCAGACCGAGTTTTTAATGTCTGTGGACGCTGACAACATCTTTCCTACTAACTTCATCAGTGAATTGATAAGCTCACTAAAGCGTGAACCATTATCTGTAGTTTATTCTAAAATGCTTGACCTGGATGAAGACACAGTTCCCCTGTTAATGGAGCTTAGCGAACGAAATCTCAGTGTTCCATATGAGGAACTTGAAAAGACCGCAGTATCCAGGGGTGCAGGCGATAAACACCCGGGTACATTTGGAACATACACTTTATTTTTTAATTTTATACGTGGCTACGATGAACAATATGAGCAGTGGGGCTGGGAAGACAATGACATAATGGAACGTTTCATTCGGCTAGGGCTTGAACGCATCTCAATAAAACCAAAGGCAAAATTTCTACATCAATGGCATCCAAAAGGAGAAGGCTCTAAAAACTGGCAACAATCAGCAACGCAGAACCGCATTTATTATGAGAGGACTTCTTCGATTATGAGAAATCAAACAGGGTGGGGGGAGGGCTAGCATATTACTCATCAACAAGGCTGGTGCGGCTGCTATTATTCGAATGGACTGCCACCCCGCTTTTGGCAGATACTAAAAAATGGTTAGGATTACCGAACTGCTCCATATATGCGCTGAAATACAGGTGAACCATGAATAAACTAAATGGTCTGGTAAATAAGGCTGCAGGCAAAATTGGCCTTACAGTTATGCCAACATGGCGACTACGGCATCTTGAAGCAACAGAGCATCTTCGCCAGCTATTTAAGCTGTATGACGTTGATCTTGTTATTGATGTGGGCGCAAATATTGGGCAATTCCGTAACTTCCTCCGCCTGCATGTCGGCTATGAAGGCTGGATTGTCAGCTACGAGCCAGCCCCCGAGTCTTTTGAAAAACTTCTCCAGCGCAGCCATGGTGACGATCAGTGGCGAGTCTTCCAAATGGCACTCGGCTCCAGTCACAGTACCGCCAAGTTCAATGTATCCGTCGATAGCACGCTGAGTTCCTTTCACAAACCGGATTTCACCGAAAGTAACCATGCATCGCAGAAGCGTCAGACATTGAGAGAAATTGAAGTTGCTGTCGATACGATCGACCGTCAATTACCTAAGCTCCTTCAAACACTTTCGGCTAAGCGACCCTATCTAAAGATGGATACACAAGGTTACGATCTAGAAGTGGTCCATGGCGCCGAGCAATGCTTAAGCCACTTCGTCGGTCTACAGTTCGAGGGTTCGGTCGTGCCTCTTTATCAAGACATGCCCCCTTTCACAGACATGTTGAAATTTTTGAACGAACGTGGCTTCGCTCTTTCCGACATGTTTCCCGTCACCAAGGACCGTTCTCTTCGCCTAATCGAATTCGATTGTGTCATGGTGAAAAAATGACACAGCTGTGTACATGATGCCGAAAAATACCCAAAAAATTTGTAACAAACAAAGCGAAAACCCGAGCCAATGCTCTATGGGTTTAATTAGTAAAAGCGTCGGGCAGATACTATTTTCAGTTCTAGCAGCATTCACTCAAGACTGCAGTACACACATTTACCTCACATAATTAAATATGAAAAAGAAACCGGTCATCTGTTTCATCACCAATAGTGCCGGCAATTGGGGGGGCGCCAGCCGGGTGCTGTTTACCAATCTGAGTCTCATGGATCGGAACCGGTTGACCCCTCTGTTGCTTTTGCCGCGTACGGGCCCTATCGAGGATGAACTGAAACAGAGTGGTTTACGTTATCTGATATGGAGCCGCCTTACCGAACCAGGTAATCCGGTGGCTTACATGCGCAATTTCCTCCGAGCCTGGCGCTTTTTCCAGCGTGAGCGGGTGCAGGTAATCCACATCAATGGCTCCAACTTCTGGCGACCTGCCGAGTTGCTGGCTGCTTGGGTGCTGCGCATTCCCATCATTGCCCATTACCACGTCATCAACCACAAGCCTTCGCCTGCGATGCGCTGGTGCCGCGCTGCAATCGCGGTATCCCACTACACGGCGGACCAGTCCGGGCCGCCGGCGCTAGCCAAGCCGGTGATATACAACCCGATCAATCTCAGGCGCTTCGACGCAGGGTATAGCCTCCGCAGCGAACTGGGCCTATCAGAATCCGATGTGGTGGCCGCTTTTCTCGGGCAAATTCGCGAGATCAAGGGTGTGGCCGACTTCATCGCCATGGCAAGGAAGATTCCAGATCCGAACGCTCGCTTTCTGATTGCCGGAGAATGTCGCGACCCACAGAAGTTTCCCGGCAGTTACAGTCCGGCTGACCTGGAGCGGCTGGCAGAGGGCGATCCGCGCATCCGCTATATCGGTTACCGCAAGGACGTTGAAAATGTCTACCACACTGTAGACATTGTGGTTGTTCCATCGCGCTGGCAGGAACCGCTTGGACTCATCAACCTGGAGGCGGGTGCCTGCCGTAAACCGGTTGTCGCAACAAGGGTTGGCGGTATCCCTGAAGCGATTGAAGATGGGGCAAATGGCTTCCTGGTTGAAGAAGGCGACATCGATGCCCTGGCCACACGGGTTGGGGCCTTGATTGCCGACCCGGCCCTGCGTGCGCGGATGGGGGAAGCGGGGCGCGCTCGGGTGGAGCGAGACTTCACGACGCGCCCGGTAAGGGAATTCGAAAATCTGCTTCTGAGTTACGCCCGTTCCTGATCAACAACCCTACTCCGGCGGACAAAAACGGCAATAGGGATTATTGGGGGTGCCGATAACGGGATGAGGTTCTGTTGCCTTCGTGGGTTCAGATACTGAGGGTGCGGCATGATCCGGACCCGGTTCAACTACCGTTTCCGGCACTTGCGTCACTGCAGCAGCTTGAGGCGTCACGAGTTCTGACGCCTGCGTGAGGGTTGGTTCAGGAAATGGTTTTTTGCCGCCAAGTTCCAGATAGCGGCGCTGCAGCGCCTTGGAGTCGGGTAATTGGCGCAGGCCTTCGGTCACGGCCTCCAACGCGCGGGCAGTCGACTTCCCTGCCACATGCATATCTGCAATTTGTAAGTAAGGCTTAAGCAACCTGGGGTTGATAGACAGGGCGTGGTTGAAGTCCTTGGCTGCCTCGCCCAGCTTGCCCATGAGTTTGAACACCTCGCCACGGTTGGAATACAACTCGGCTCGCAAGGCAAAATCCGGCTTTTCTGTGTTCACCATGTAATTGAAATTGTCCATGGCTCGTTGCAACGCATACCCACGCTCTTTTGCACTCTGTGCTCCCCAATAACGGTTTACCCAGTTAAGTGCGTTGCAATAATGGTGAAAATCATTGAAATTACTACCGATTTGCTCACGGTAAGTGTTCCATTCTGGCGAGCCTCGCCCGGCCTTATACCTAGCCACACAAGGTGGTGGCATACGCATCATCTCAACTGCCGTAGGCCTGGCACTCATTTCCATGGCTTGGGCAAAACCGAGCCCACTTGTTAGGCAAAGAATTACGAGAAGCAATCTAGCAGTCATTACTTATTTCTTTCATCAAGAAGCGTCATGTAAGTAACGGGTTTTATCCGCAACCCGATCCCAGCTAAGCTCATTATGCGCACGATCAAGGGCTGATTTACCCAAAGAAAGCATACCGTCGGCGTCGTCTAACATCTGGAAAAGCGCTGAAGATATGGCTAACAAATTTTGTCCATCGACCCTAAGACCAGTCACGCCATCAATCACTGCCGCACCCGTGCCACCCGCTTTCCCGGAAATTGATGGTTTACCACAGGCGGCCGCCTCGATGAACACCATACCGAAGCCTTCATTGTCGCCGTTGATGTCGCGGTTGGGCATGGCAAACACGTCGCAGGCGTTCATCCAGCGTGGCAGGTCGGCCTCGCTCACCGCGCCTACGCGATGGACGATGCCTTGAGCATTTTGTTCCGCGATGAGTCCATCGAGGTAGTCGGCGTCTTCACCGATGCCGGCGATGACATAGCGTAGCGGGATGCCTTCGGCGTGTAAGTGCGCCACCGCACGGATCATCTGGTCGAAACCCTTGCGGCGCGACAGGCGGCCGACCGAGAAAACCAGCTTTTCATCGGGGTGGATGCCGAGGCTTTCGCGCAGACCCGTGGTGTCGAGGCCGGGGCGGAAGACCGACACGTCGACGCCCGGGTAGATGACGGTGATGCGTGCCAAATCGACGCCCATTTCCAGCAATGTGTCGCGCGTATGCTCACTGTTGGCGACCACCCTGTCGGCATGACGCAGGGCGAAACGCATGGCCTTGAATTTTCCACCGCGTCCCCAAGTGGTGAGTTCCTCCCCATGAGCATAGATCACCACCGGGCGAAATGTCAGCCGCGCCACGGCCCATGCGACCAGACCTTCGGGGAGGGCCCGGAAGGCGTGGATGGCGTCGAAGCGATGGGTGAGCGCCAGCGCCAGCGACTTGAAGAAGAAGCGCGCGTACATCGCCAGGGATTCGGGGCGCAGCCAGGGGATGCGCTTGAGGTTGAGGCGATGGATGGTGTTGGGATGCGCCGCGTCGACTTCGGCGGCGCCCGGCACGTCGGCGGTGACGATGTGGATTTCCTTGCCGCCGAGACGCTTGTAGACCTCGGCCGCCCATACGGCGGTGCCGCCCTTGGTGGGAAGGAAGAGTTCGGTCAGGACGAGTAGGCGGTTCATGGTTATCGGTTTAATTATCTAGCTGGGGCGCCACGGCCCTTTGGGCCTCGCGATGACGGGACACGGGCCGTTGCGAGCGGCGCCAAGCAACCCAGGCGTGCGGGTTGTTTGTTCATACATTAACCCCTGATCATCGAGAGGATGTCGCGCAGGGCTCGCCAATTGGGGTGCGCGGCGAGTGTGGGCAGCACGGCCTTGACTGCGGCGATGCGCTGGCCACTTTTGCTCAAGGCGCAGCCGAGGTTGTAGCGGGCGCTTTGCATCCGTGCCGCCACGCCACGCCGGACCGGCGACGGAAAGTTCTCCGCCAGCCGGGAAAGATCGGTCAGCGTGCGCACGTTCTCGCGCTGCGCCGCCACCGGATCGCGGCGGGTGGCGCTGCCGCCGTGGATCACGTAGACGCCGAGGCTTTGGCAGACCACGCCGATGCGACGGCTCTTTGCCACCAGCCGGGTCAAAAAGTGCACGTCCTCGCACACCTTGTAGCCGGTGGGGTAGCCGCCCAGTTCGATGAAGCGCGCGCGCGGCACCGTCAGCGTGTGGGTGTCGCCGAAATGGTCGGCGACGAAGGCGGCGATCTCGGCGGGGGTTTCGATCACCACCCGCGCCGCGCCCGCAGCTTTGTTCAGCATCATGCGGCCGGATTCGTGTTGCGCCATCGAGGTGCCGAG
>JAHJNP010000390.1 GCA_018820745.1 Gammaproteobacteria bacterium | reverse complement strand
CTGGCGGTGGGCGACCACGCGCGCGGGCTGTTTGCCCACCCGCCGCTCACCACGCTGGCCGACGCCGCACGCTTTAAACTGGCCGACGTGCGGCAGATCGGCGGCGACCTGCGCCTGACGCTGCTGCCCAGTTGAGCGGCTTCAAGGACCACTTCTCGTCGGCGTCCGAGCGTTACGCCGCCTACCGACCCGACTATCCCGCCGCGCTGTTCGCCTGGCTCGCCGGCCAGTGCGCCGAACAGGCGCTCGCCTGGGATTGCGCCACCGGCAGCGGCCAGGCGGCGTTGGGGCTGGCGCCGCATTTCCGCCGCGTTGTCGCCACCGACGCCTCGGCCGAGCAGATCCGTCACGCCGCGCCGCATCCGCTTGTCGATTACCGGGTCGCGCCGGCGGAAGCCAGCGGCCTTGCCGACTGCAGCGTTGACCTCGCCATCGTCGCCCAGGCGGCGCACTGGTTCGACCTGCCGCGCTTTCATGCCGAAGCCGCGCGCGTGCTGAAGCCCGGCGGCATCGTCGCCCTCTGGGGATACGGCCGCATGGTGCTGCCGGGTGGGATGGATGTGCGGTTTCAGCGTTTCTATGCCGAAACCGTCGGCCCCTACTGGCCGCCGGAGCGCGCGCTGATCGACGACGCCTACCGCAGCCTGAATTTCCCGTTTGCGGAAATCCAGCCGCCGCCTTTTGCGATCGAAGTCGAATGGACCCTGTCGCGGCTGGTCGACTACCTCTCCACCTGGTCGGCAGTGAAGCGTTACCAGACCGCGCAGCGACGCGATCCGCTGCCGGCGCTGCTGGCCGAACTTGCGCCCGGGTGGGGCGACGCAGGAACTGCGCGAAAGCTGCAGTGGCCGCTGTTCCTGCGCGTCGGCCGGCGTTGATTGTTCCCTGAACAACAGCTTCTCGCCCACTTTCTTCCGCCCCATGCCTGCATAAGCCTGGGTGACTTGGTGCCTCACGCCCTGGCTGGCCATTAGACCATGAGGCAAAGAAGGCCATTGACGTCCGGATCACATCTATCTGCAGGCCGGCAAGCCCCTGAATCCGGCCTGATAGCCCATTACCAACACCACCGACAACAAACGGGGAAGCGGTATACGTTTAAAAAAGAAGTGCCCAATGGCTCAATTTCAGCGTTTCCATGCCGATTTACAATAACCAACCGGGTGCACCTTCCGGTAGTTATTTATGAGGTTACTTCAGGTGTATGTGTTTGAATGGAACAAGCAACGGGGCTTCACTCTGATCGAGTTGCTGATTGCGCTAGTCATCGCGGCAGCATTGATGTCCATCGCCGTACCGAATTATCAGGCATACGTTGAACGCACGCGGCGCACTACCGCGATCAAGGACATCTCCCAGATCTCCATGGCGCTCGAACGCTACCGAACGATAGCGGGCACCTTTCCCGATAGTCTCAATGATTTGAACATTCCCATGCCGCTTGATCCTTGGGGCCACGCTTACCAGTACCTGGGAATCGATGTGGCATCGCCCCCCAACACAGGCGCCATGCGCAAGGACAAGAACCTAAACCCGCTCAACAGCGACTACGATCTTTACAGCATGGGACCTGATGGTCTCACCCAGAAGCAGTTGACCGCCGCCAAGGCCCATGACGATATCGTCCGGGCGGGCAACGGGGGCTTTATCGGTCTCGCTTCGGAACACTGATCGGTGGCACAGCCCCTCCTGAACAGCGCGATCGGCCGACGTCTGTTGCTGAGCTTTATGCTGGCAGCCCTGTTGCCTATGGGGGTTGTTGCGTTAGTTGCCTATTTCCAGGTCGGCGGCATGTTGGAGAACGTCAACGACCACCGGCTTCAGCAGGACAGTCGTTCGCTAGGCATGAGTTTCGTCGAGAGCCTCAACTGGCGGGCCGATGACCTGCAGCGGGAGGCCGCACGCCTGACACAAACGGGCGCCACCCCGAATCCGCGGCCTGCAGGGTTCCTGAATTACCGCCTTCTGGAAAATTCATCCTGGCCGGAGCTGACGCGCGAACAGGGATATCACCTTTCTCGGGGCGGCACCCTGCTCTTCCTGGAGGGAAAACTGGCACCCTCCATGCTGACCGCCCTGCCGAAAACACAAGGTTTGCTGTTGGGACGTCTGGACAAACATAGTCTCTGGCGTAACGAGCAAGCGCCCGAGCATTACTGCGTGGTGAGCGCAGTTTTTCAGTCTTTCTATTGCACACCCGGCCTTGCCTCGCCTACTGCTGAGGCCTGGCCGCAGCTGCTGGCGCAGCGCAATAGCGGGGTGTTCCCCTGGCAGGTCAGGCAAAACGGCAGCGATGTTGATTATCTGGTGGCCTTCTGGCAAGCCCGCCTGCGGGCGAGTTACGCGCATCCCGGCATCATCGTCATGGTGGCAAATCCGAGGCAGGCGGTCCTCAAGGGGCTGGAACGCTTTCAGCAGGTTTTTTCCGCCATTGTCGTGGCCGCCATCGCGCTTGCTTTTTTGTTGGCGGTCTACCAGATTCGTCGCCAGATGCATCCGCTGGAGATGCTCACGGAAGGCACGCGCCGCCTCGCCACTGGCGACCTGGGCGTCACGGTGCAAGAGGCTGACGAGGGCGAATTCGGCAGCCTGGCGCGCGCGTTCAACCAGATGTCAGGCAATTTGCGATACAAATTCCATATGCTGCAAATGCTTGCGGAACTGGACCGGGCCATTCTCGGCGCCTCCGGGACGAGCCATCTGGTCCAGTTGGTGCTGGAGCACATCCGCCAGGCCATACCCTGCGACAGCGCCGGCCTGATTCGCATCAACGCGAATGACACTGGAACGTTCATGGCCACCGCTAGCGAGATAGGTAAGGCGGACGGTGCACTGAGCTGCCCTGACATCCTGGAGCGGCTAGGCCCGGATGCCGGGCACCCCTGGCTGCGTCTCCAACTCGACACCCCGCCCGCCCATTGCCTTCGACCTCTATTCGACGAACCGCTGAAGGAAGTCCTACTGTTCCCCAGCCGGGTCAACGGTCGTCTCGACTCGCTTCTGTTACTGGCTTACGAAAAGCTTCCGGAAGATTTCGCCGACATCGAGGCGGCCGGGCTCAGCGTGGCGGACCGGCTGTCAGTGGCGGCTTCCAACCTGGTCTGGGAAGAAAAGCTCTACCACCAGGCCCACTACGATGCGCTCACCGACCTGCCCAATCGCGTGTTGCTTCGCGACCGGGTGGAGCAGGCCCTGGTGCGTGCCGAGCGGGAACGCACCTCGGTGGCGTTGATACTGCTGGATCTGGACAATTTCAAGCAGGTCAACGACTCACTCGGCCACGCAGCGGGTGATGCGCTGTTGATCGAATGTGCGCAGCGGCTCAAGTCCCACATCCGACAGAGCGATACCGTCGCGCGCCTGGGTGGCGATGAATTCATCCTCGTGGTTCCTGAACTCGCACCTGGCAGCGAGTCCGACAAACTCGAATCGCTGGCGCGAAAGCTCAACGAAGTCCTGGCCATGCCCATGCTCATCGCCGGTCGCCAGGTCACCATCTCCGCCAGCATCGGTATTGCGCTCTATTCCGACGAAGCCGAGAACTTTGAGGATTTGCTCAGGATGGCAGATGCCGCCATGTACGAGGCCAAGCTCCAGCAGCCCGGTGGTTTCCGCTTCTATTCCGCAAACATCAACGAGAAAGCACAGGCGCGGTTCGAATTGGTACAGGATTTACGCGAAGCGATCAGCCGCCAGGAATTTCTTCTCTATTACCAGCCAAAATTCGAACTGGCTGGCCGGCGCATTATCGGCGCAGAAGCGCTGGCACGCTGGAATTCGCCCAAGCGCGGTCTGGTTGCCCCTGGACTATTTATCCACCTGCTCGACGAGATGGGCTTGACCGACTGGCTGAGTGACTGGGTACTGAAGACCGCCTGCGCGCAGATGGCTGCATGGGACAGGCTGGGACTGCCTCCCTTGAGCGTTTCCGTCAATATTTCCCCGGCCCAATTCCAGTTCGGCAACCTGCTGGAAAAAGTTCGCGGCACGCTCGACGTCAACGGCCTGGCGCCCCAACGCCTGGAAATTGAAATTCTGGAAACCACCGCAGTCGACCATTCGCCCGAAGTACGCGACACGTTGGCCGGTTTGCGAGAGATGAACGTCAACATTGCACTCGACGATTTCGGTACCGGCTATTCATCGCTGGTTTATCTGACCCAGGTTCCGGCCAACATCCTCAAGCTCGACCGCGCCTTCATCATTGACCTGGCCTCGGATGCCCGCCAGCAAGCCATCGTTGAACGCATCATCGCGCTGGCAAAAGTATTGGATTTTTGCGTCGTCGCCGAGGGTGTGGAAGGGGTTGCCCAGATGGATCTTTTGGCGGCCATGCATTGCGATGTGATCCAGGGCTATCTGATCAGCCGTCCACTCCCACCCGACGATTTCGTCCATCTTCTGAAAAAACATGTTCCTGGAAATGGACTGATGCAATGAAGGCGCGCAGTGCACTGGAACAACCCACTTCTGCGTGGAAGCTGCAGTGGCCGCTGTTCCTGCAGGCCGGCCGGCGCTGAACCTACGCGCGCACCGAAAATTCCCCGAATAGCCCGGCCAGTTCCCCGCCCACGTCCTGCAAGGGCCGCTCGCGTGTCGCGTTCCGGCACAAGCCCGCATCCTGGCAGCCCTGGCTGCGGAAAGCCTGGATGACGTAATGCGTCACCCCGCGCGCGGCCAGATCATGCGCGAGGCCGACCACCTCCGCATCGGCCAAGAGCGCCGGATGCACCGTGGTGCGGACTTCATGGGCGACGCCTGAGGCCAGCACTTCCAGCAGGCCGGCATGCGCCCGCTCACCGCTGCCTGCCACGCCGGTGACGCGCGGGTAATCGGCAAACGGCGCCTTCACGTCGAGCCCCACCCAGTCGACCAGCGGCAGCACCGCTGCCAGCCGCTGCGGGTACATGCCGCCGGTGTGCAGGCCGATCTTGAAGCCGAGCGCGCGCACCTCGCGCATGGCGTCCAGCAGGCCCACCTGCGCAGTCGGCTCGCCGCCGGAAAACACGACGCCGTCGAGCAGTCCCTGGCGGCGGCGCAGGAACGCCAGCACGTCTTCCCAGGGGATTTCGTTGTCGCCGCGCGCCGGAATCAGGTCGGGGTTGTGGCAATAGCCGCAGCGCCAGGGACAGCCCTGGCAGAACACCACCGCGGCCAGCATGCCGGGCCAGTCGCTGGTGGAAAGTGGCGTCAAGCCGCCAACGCGTAGCGTCATGAGGGTTGGCGTAGCGTCATGATCACGGCGCTACAGGGTCAGCCGATGCTGCAGCGGCTCTCGACGAAGTGGCGCCGCTCGCGATGCTCGCTCTTCTTGCCCGTGTTGAAGCTCGTCACCGGGCGGTGATAGCCCATCACGCGGGTCCACACTTCGCAGCGGGTGCGCTCTTCGTCCTTCAGTGCAGCCGCGGTCAGAACTTGGGTCGGAACAGTCATGTCATTCATTTCAGTCTCCTTGGGGGTCAGGCGTTCACAGCACGTTTACGGGACAGGGCTTCCTCGTCGCACGTGGGGCAGAACTCGTGCTCGCCGGCGAGGTAGCCGTGCTTGGGGCAAATCGAAAAAGTCGGCGTGATGGTGATGTACGGCAGGTGGAAACGCTCCAGCGCGCGGCGCACCAGATTGCGGCAGGCCTCGGTCGAGGAAATGTTCTCCGACATGTAAAGATGCAGCACGGTGCCGCCGGTGTACTTGCGCTGCAGGTCGTCCTGCAACGCCAGCGCCTCGAAGGCGTCGTCGGTAAAGCCCACCGGCAGCTGCGACGAGTTGGTGTAG
>JAHJNP010000389.1 GCA_018820745.1 Gammaproteobacteria bacterium | reverse complement strand
GTACACCGCCTGGATGGAGGTGATCGCCCCCGTGTCCGTGTTGGCGATGCGCTCCTCCAGTCCCGACAGCTCGGTGCCCATCGTGGGCTGATAGCCCAGGCGCGACGGCATCTGCCCCATCAGGCCGGACACCTCCATGCCCGCCTGGATGAAACGAAAAATATTGTCGATCAGCAGCAGCACATCGCGATGCTCGTCATCGCGAAAATACTCGGCCATCGTCAGCGCGGCATGACCGACACGAAAACGGGCGCCGGGCGGCTCGTTCATCTGGCCGAACACCATCACCATGTGCGGCAGCACACCCGCTGCTTTCATGTCGCGGTAGAGTTCCTCGCCTTCGCGGCAGCGCTCACCGATGCCGCAAAAAATGCTCACGCCTTCCTGTTGCCCGACCATGTTGTGAATCATCTCGGTGAGCAACACCGTCTTGCCCACGCCCGCGCCGCCAAACAGGCCCGCCTTGCCGCCGCGTTCCAGCGGCATCAGCACATCGATAAGCTTGATCCCCGTCTCGAAGATCTCGGATTTTGTAGAACGGCGTGCGAGCGCCGGCGGGGCCCGATGGACGGTGCGCCATTGGACGTCCGAGGGTGCCGCCTGGCGGTCGATGGCGTTTCCGAACACATCGAACATTCGCGAGAGAATTTGCTTGCCTACCGGTGCCTTCAGCGGTCCGCCCGTGTCCTCCACCGCCATGCCACGGGCGAGGCCCTGGGTGGGGGTCAGCGCAATTCCCCGTACGCGATGCGCGTCGAGTTGCGCCAGAACCTCAATGGCGATTTTCCCCTCCATCGCGTGCAGCATGGTGTAGATGGGTGGCAAATACGTATCGAAATGCATATCCACGACGCTGCCGCGCACCGCGACCACGGTGCCCGTTGATTGGCCATTCACCGTCCTTTTCTCTGGCATTTTCAAGTCTTCCCTAACCACAGGATCATGCCGCTCAATGCCGCCAACAGCGTCACCCACATCCCGATGGCGATGCGCATGGCCTTCGAGGCGCGATCTTTCTCCCACCATGTCGTCGGGCGAATCCCCTGCACCAGAAACGTCGTCACCCCGGCCAGGTTCACGCAAATCAGGTTCATCAGAAACAGCGACAACGCGCCCATTGCCATCGCGGGATACCCGCCGCCCAGCAACAGCCCGAACGTCACCAGCGGCGGCAACAGCGCCACCGCCACCATCACACCGATCAAGGTCGCCGACACACCCGTCGTGAACGCCAGCGCGCCCGCCGCGCCCGATGCCAATGCCACCGCGATGTCGCCCATTCCCACCGCGTTGCGCGACGCGACTTCGGGCGTTGCCGGGTCCACATTCAGCAGCACACCGATGATTACCGACAACACCATCGTCGTCGCAATCCCTGTCAGTGCCGTCAGGAGCGCGTGCCGAAGCAGTGCCAGGTCACCCAGGGCCGTGCTGAGAGACAACGCAACGTTCGGCCCGAGCAAGGGCGCAATCACCATCGCTCCGATGATGATGGCCACACTGTTGTAATACAGACCAACAGCCGCCACGATGGTGGATAAGACAACCATCGTCAGATAGACCCGCGAACACCGTGCGGCATCCTTGATGTCCTCGTACAGTTCCTCCCGGCCGATCCGCTCAGGAGACTTTTCCTCCGGTGCGGACGGTTCGGCTGAGTCGACCGGCTCCGGCTCGTCGCGCGGCAAGGTCGCCTCGACCGCCAGAATCACCACCCGGTTTCCCTCTTTGCTGGCGTAGCGTTCCCCCAGCAGATCCAGCACCGCCTCGCTCTGTTCCGCTTCCAACAAAATCCGCACCAGCACTTCCCCATCCGGCAATCGGAGGTGCCTGTGGTCGAGCACCTTGTGTTCCTTGAGAAGCTCGCGGATTTCCTCACCATCCTTTTCCTGCACCACCATTTCGATCAATCGTAGCGCCATTGCGGTGTCATCCTTCCCATTTCCAGTTGCGGATCTCCGGCATGTCTTCACCGTGTTTTTCGATATAGGCCTTGTGATCGAGCAGCTTGTCGCGCAGGAACTGTTTGGCGTAGGCCGCGCGCGAACCCAGACTCGGCACCCGGTCGATCACGTCACCGGCCAGGTGGAAGCGGTCGAGATCGTTCAATAGTGCCATGTCGAATGGGGTGGTGGTGCCGTTTTTCTTGTATCCGCGCACGCGCAACTGTTGATGATTGGCGCGGCGGCAGGTCAGCCGGTGGACCAACCACGGATAGCCGTGGAAGGCAAAAATGATGGGCTTGTCCCGGGTGAAGAGGACGTCGAAGTCCTTGTCGGAGATGCCGTGCGGGTGCTCGCTCTGCGGCTGCAGGGCCATCAGGCCGACGACATTGATGACGCGGATTTTCAGTTCCGGAAAATTCTGGCTGCACTGCAGCCAGCGTCTCCAGCAACGGCACGTCGCCGCAGCAGGCCATGACCACGACGATGACATTGACGTTGTTGTGGCTGCACAGGCAATGGTCGGTCACCCACAGCAGGGTGTTGGCATCGGGCGGCAGATGGACGCGGATGACCTCGGCCTTCTTGTTCACCATCAGGTCGTTGAACCCCGCATCCTGATGGCTGAGTCCATTATGGCTCACGTTCAATTCCCTTGCCCTCTTTTTCGCGTGGTCAGCGCTGCCACAGGATATGGCTCTCTTCGAGCGGAACCGCCGCGCCATCGTGGCGCGGGATGAGTCGCGCCGTATAGTCGGTCGCCGGGCGGGCTGCCGGCACCTCTGCGCGATAGGCGTAACCGTTTGCTGCACCTACCAGCTGCCGCACGCGCTGCATCTCCACGCGCTCCGCTGCGGCACCGTCAACGCCGTTGGCATAGAGCTCGACCCGTACCGACTCCGGGTCGAGCTCGTCGAGATACACCTGCACTTCAATAAGGTGCTGCTCGCCCGCGGTTTCAAGCTTCACTTCGCCGAAACGCAGCGCAGTCCATTTTTGCCCCAGGGTGTGCCGCCAATCGACCAGCGCCACGCCGATTGCGCCGTTGTCGGCAGCCCGCTCACGGTAGGCTGCGGCGGCCGGGAGATAGTATTGCTCGGTGTATTCGCATACCGCGCGGTTGGTGGAAAAGCGCGGCGTCAATCGCGCCATGCTTTCCCGCATCCGCGCCACCCAGGCAGTGGGAATGCCCTGCGCGTCGCGGGTATAGAACTCGGGGATCACCTCGCGTTCGAGCAGGTCATAGAGGGCTTCGGCTTCGACGGCGTCCCACGCAGGATCGTTGTCATGTTCCTGGCCATCCCCCAGCGCCCAGCCCACCTCCGGCGTGTAGGCTTCCGCCCACCAGCCGTCCAGTTCCGACAGATTGATGCCGCCGTTGACCAGCACCTTCATGCCGCTGGTTCCGCACGCTTCCCAGGGGCGGCGCGGCGTGTTGAGCCAGACATCCACGCCTTGCACCAGCTGCTCGGTCAGATTCATGTCGTAATCGCTGAGGAAGACCACATGCGGGCGCACCTCCGGCCGCCGGATGAAATGCACCCATTGCTGGATCAGGGCCTGGCCTGCCTGGTCCGCGGGATGGGCCTTGCCGGCCATGATGATCTGTACCGGGCGCTGCGGATTCGTCAGCAGGCGCAGCAACCGCTCCGGGTCGTGCAGCAGCAGGTTCGGTCGTTTGTAGGCCGCGAAGCGGCGTGCAAAGCCCAGCGTCAAGGTATTGCAATCACATAGAAGCTTCGCCGCAGCAACCGACTCGGGCGACACACCAGATGCGGCCAGTTGCCTGGACAAGCGTTCGCGAACGTATTCAACGAGCGTCATGCTGGCGTCGGTGCGAAATTGCCATAGCCTGGCGTCGGAGAGGCGGCGAATATCCTGCTCCAGGGTCTCCACCGTCCCAAGCCAGCGGTCCTTGCCGCAGGCCTCCGTCCAGAGTTCATCGGCCGGGGCCGAGTCCCAGGTCGGCATGTGAACGCCGTTGGTCACGTGTCCGACCGGCACTTCTTGCGTCGGCCAGCGTGGAAAGAGCGGTTGAAACAGGTGCCGGCTCACCCTGCCATGCAGGCGACTCACACCGTTGATCGCCCCG
>JAHJNP010000388.1 GCA_018820745.1 Gammaproteobacteria bacterium | reverse complement strand
CTTCTGGTAGAAGTCCTCGAAGCGGTCGATGGCGCGGATGTCGATGTAGTAGATGGTCGACTTGCCGTCTTCCGGATATTTCTCGCGCACGTAATGCGTCTGCTTCAGCGACGCCATGCAGCAGATGCGCGAACAGTGGCGCAGATGGTTTTCGTCGCGCGAACCGGCGCACTGGATGAAGGCAATGTTCTTCGCTTCCTTGCCGTCACTGGGGCGCAGAATCTTGCCGCCGGTGGGGCCCTGGAGGTCAGCCAGGCGCTCGAACTCGACGCTGGTGATGACGTTCTTGAAGCGGCCGTAGCCGTAAGGCTGAATCTTGGCCGCGTCGTAGGGCTGCCAGCCGGTCGCCCACACCACCGCGCCGGCCTTCACCTGAATCGTCTCTTCCTGCATGTCGAGGTCGATCGCGCCGTATTTGCACGCGGCTTTCGCCTTGTCGGCGTCGGCCGTGCCGATAATCGCCGGATCCAGCACATAGCGCTGCGGATAGGCCATCGCATTCGGCAGATAGGCTGCCTTGTGCTGGCTGAGGTTGTAGTTGAAGGGATCGTCCACCTTCATCTCCACCGCGCGCTCGCAGTCGCCGCAGGCGGTGCAGTTCTCGTTCACATAGCGCGGGCGGACCTTGATGGTGGCGGTGTAGTTGCCGGTGCTGCCCTCGATGCCGGTCACTTCCGCCAGCGTCAGCAAGCGCACGCGGGGGTTGCCCTTGAGGCGGCGCAGGTTGATTTCCAGCCCGCAGGTGGGGTGGCACAGCTTGGGAAAGTAGCGATACAGCTGGGAGGTGCGTCCGCCCAGCGCGGGATTCTTCTCAACCAGAACGACGTTCTTGCCGGTTTCGGCCGCTTCGAGCGCCGCGGTCATGCCAGAAATCCCGCCGCCCACCACGAGAATCGTCTCGTTGGTCGCAACATGCTCCGTCATTGTGTTTCCTCCATCCGATGGATGCAAAGCCATTTGAAATTACCTGGGATTTCCACCCGGATAACCGGGTTATTCGCCCGGAATTGAATCCTTCAAATGGTACTCCGAAGGCCGCACCTGCCGCCACGGGCAAGTGCGCTATCTCAATCGAAGTTTTCTATGCGCGAATAAGAGGAAGTGTTTGCGGTCCGGTCACGCGGGCGACCACGGAAGGGACCGGGGGACGACCCGATGCGCCTCTCTATTGTTTTCTGCAGCAATGCCAGCCGCGCCATTCAACCCGACTTCCGACGTCATGTTGTCATGACAGCATGACGTCCCGCCTGACGATTTTGTCAGCTTTTCGGGACCGCAAATAACGCAAAAGCTTTTCCAATCAAAGCGATCACGCGATGGCACACAAGGTGCTAACACCAGGATGCTTACAAGCTCAACCTTAACCACGAAATTTTAGTACACAAGGAAACAGATGACGAAGACAACCCGCTTATCTTGTGTGATGGCAGCCGTGCTGAATCTGAATGTAGGCATCGCCATGGCAGCAGACAATACCGGCGAACAGCACGCCGAGCCCACTGTCACAAACGCCCCTGAAAACCAATCCACATCCCCGGAGGAAACCACTCACGCAAATCCATCGCAAAGCAACGCATCCAAAGCCCAAACAGAACCCGCTACAACCCAACAAGAACCGGACTGCAATTAATCAGCATGATTGCTCATCCCGCATAATTCAGGAGACCTAAATGAAGCTTCGCACCCTATTCACCGTATCTGCCCTGTTTACCTCCCTTGCCATGCCCATGACGGCAAGCGCGCTGGAAGTCGCCATCGCCGCCGGCCTGCCCTCGGTCGAGGTCATGCATGGCGACCAGAAAGTCGCGATCATGCGCAATCAGGACCAGAAAAACACCATCAATCCTGACTTTGCCAAGACCTCGCGCAAGTGCCCACCCTTCTGCATTCAGCCGGGGGAACTGGCGCCGGGCGTCGCGACCATCGGTGAACTGGAAGTCATTCACTATCTAAAGAAGATGAACGACGGCGACAAAAGCATCCTCGTGGTCGACTCGCGCACACCTGATTGGGTCGCGAAAGGCACGATCCCGGGCACAATCAACATTCCATGGGACAAGCTCAACATCGGCAAATCCGATCCCATCACCGTTCAGGACATCCTTGAAAAACATTTAGGCGTCAGGAGCCAGGACGGTTTCTACATGTTCGACAACGCCAAAACCGTCGTCATGTTCTGCAACGGACCCTGGTGCGGCCAATCGCCCACCAACATCAGGGGCCTGCTGAAAATCGGCTACCCGGCAGATAAAATCAAGTGGTACCGGGGTGGCATGCAGGATTGGGAAATGCTCGGCCTGAGCACGGTCAAGCCAGCGAAATAAAGCGGCTTCACCCATAAAAAAACGGGGCGTCACGCCCCGTTTTTTTATTCATTCAAGCCCCTGCCCTCAGACATGCGGGGTCACCGGAGGCAGCACCGAAGCCGGCGCAGCCTCGATCGTGACGATCTCGAACTGCATGGTGGCGAGGTCGGCCATGATGTAGGTGGGCGGCGCGCCGACGCCGCCGACGGTGCCGGGGTTGATCAGCCAGGTGTGGCCGCCCTTGACGGTGGCGACTTGCGCGATGCTCGATTTATGGTCGTGACCGCAGCACACAAGATCGTAGTCGCCGGTACAGGCGAGCGCCTGCGCGTAGTGGGGATAGTGCACCAGGAACAGGTCGCGGTCGGCCAGGGTGAAGGAGGCGTCCTGGCCGTGGTAGCGAATCACGCTGTTGGGCTCGGCGGCCAGCCGGCTCATGTTGTAGAGGTCGCCGGTGTTGTTGCCGTGGATGACGTGCACCGGCAGTTCGTATTTCTGCAGCACGCGCAGCGTGGTCGGCGCAACCACGTCGCCGCAGTGCAGCACCGCTTCCGCCCCGTGCGCCCTGGCATGCTCGACGGCAGCGCCCAGCAACCGGCGGTTGTCGTGGGAGTCGGAAAGAATGCAGACTTTCATTAAAAAGCGGGCTTGTCCTTGGCGTTGCGGTAGCGCTCCACGCCCGCCAGAATCTCGGCGCGGGCGTCGTCGATGCCGACCCAGCCATCGACCTTGACCCACTTGCCTTCTTCGAGGTCCTTATAGTGCTCGAAGAAATGCGATATCTGCGCCAGCAACAGGGCTTGCAGGTCTTCGGGCCGGTGCACGCCCTTGTAGAGGCCGCACAGCTTGTCGACCGGCACTGCCAGCAGCTTGCCGTCCACCCCGGCTTCGTCGGTCATCTTCAGCATGCCGATGGGACGGCAGCGCACCACCACGCCGGTAATCAGCGGAATCGGGGTGATCACCAGCACGTCGACCGGGTCGCCGTCTTCCGACAGGGTGTGCGGGATATAGCCGTAGTTGCAGGGGTAGTGCATGGCCGTCGACATGAAGCGATCGACGAACATGGCGCCGGATTCCTTGTCGACTTCGTATTTGATGGGTTCGCCGTGGGCGGGGATTTCGATGACGACGTTTAAATCGTCGGGCAGGTTGCGGCCGGAACTGACTTTGTTAAGGCTCATGGGGTGTCACACAAACAAGGGAAGGCGGGCATTATACCCGCCGCCCAACCCTTCGCTCGCCAGCGATTAATCCTATAATCCCGCTATTTGCATGGCGTTCCTTTTCCCCCCTCCCCGATCCTCCGGTCCGTTGCGCGGCCAGTCCGGGCTCTCCGGCGCGGCCGACGCGCTCTATCTGGCCGAACTGGCGCGCCAGTCCGCGCCGCTGGTGGTGGTGTGCGCCAGCGCATGGGACGCCAATCGCCTGACCGAGGAGCTGCGCTGGTTCGACCCCGCCCTGCGGGTATGCGTGTTTCCCGACTGGGAAACCCTGCCGTATGACAGCTTCTCGCCCCACCCGGACCTGATTTCGGAGCGGCTGGCGACGCTGTACCAGATTTCGCGCGGCGAGTTCGATGTCGCCGTGGTCGCGCTCTCCACCGCGCTGTACCGGCTGGCGCCGCCGGCCTTCCTCGCCGCCCACACGTTTTTCCTCAAGCAGAAGGACACGCTCGACGAAGCCGCCTTCCGCGCGCAAATGGCGCTGGGCGGCTACAGCCACGTCAACCAGGTATTCTCCCCGGGCGAGTTTTCGGTGCGCGGCGGGCTGATCGACCTCTTCCCCATGGGCAGCGCCCTGCCCTACCGCATCGACCTGTTCGACAACGAGATCGAGACGCTGCGTGCGTTCGACGTCGACACCCAGCGCAGCATCTATCCGGTAAACGAGGTGCGGCTGTTGCCGGCGCGCGAATTCCCGCTCGACGAGACCGGCATCACCCGCTTCCGGCAGAATTTCCGCGAGCGCTTCGAGGGCGACCCGTCGAAGTCCAAGCTGTACAAGGACGTCAGCAACGGCCTCGCGCCGGCCGGCATCGAGTACTACCTGCCGCTGTTCTTCGAGGAAACGGCGACGCTGTTCGACTACCTGCCCGCGCAGACGAAATTCGTCAGCCACGGCGCGCTCGACCCCGCCGGGCAGGCGTTCTGGGCCGACGCGCAGGGGCGCCACCGCCTGCTGTCGGGCGACAAGGACCGCCCGCTGTTGCCGCCCGCCGAGCTGTTCCTTGCGACCGACGCCTTCTTCAGCCTGGCCAAGACCTACACCCGGCTCGACGTGGAACAGGCCGGCGACGGACTCGCCCGTCCTGTTCCGCCGATTTCCGTGGACCGCCGCGAGGCGCATCCGGTCGCCCGGCTGCAGGGTTTCATCGAAGGCTTCAAGGGCACGACGCTGATCGTCGCGCCGTCGCCCGGACGCCGCGAAACCCTGCACGAATACCTCGCCGAACACGGACTCGACGCCACCCTGTGCGACGGCTGGGCCGACTGCACGCCCCGCCCCGAGCGCATCCTGCTGACCCACGGCCCGCTGGCCGAAGGCTTCGTCACGAGCGACGGCGCGCTCGCCGTCATCACCGAAACCGAGCTCTACGCAATCCCGCCGAAGACCCGGCGCGCGCGCGAGGCCCGCGCGACGCATATCGACAACCTGCTGCGCGACCTCTCCGAGCTCAAGCCGGGCGACCCGGTGGTGCACGCGCAGTACGGCGTCGGCCACTACCTCGGCCTCATCAACATGGACCTCGGCGACGGCGACACCGAGTTTTTGCAGCTCGAATACGCCCGTGGCGACAAGCTCTACGTGCCGGTGTCCAACCTGCACCTGATCTCGCGCTATTCCGGCGCCGGCGAGGGCGCGGCGCCTTTGCACAAGCTCGGCACCGACCAATGGGAAAAGGCGCGCCGCCGCGCGATGCAGGCGGCGCGCGACACCGCGGCCGAATTGCTGAACCTGTACGCGCTGCGCGCGGCGCGCGAGGGCCACGCGTTCCAGTTCTCGCCGCACGATTACGAGGCCTTCGCCGAAGGCTTCGGCTACGAGGAAACCCCCGACCAGGCCGCTGCGATCGCGGCCGTCATGGCCGACATGCAGGCGGGCAAGCCGATGGACCGGCTGGTGTGCGGCGACGTCGGCTTCGGCAAGACCGAAGTCGCGCTGCGCGCCGCCTTCATGGCGGTGATGGGCGGCTACCAGGTGGCGGTGCTGGTGCCGACCACGCTGCTGGCTGAGCAGCACTTCAACAACTTCTCCGACCGCTTCTCGGCCTGGCCGATCAAGCTGGCCGAGCTGTCGCGCTTCCGCAGCCCGAAGGAGCAGGCCGAGGCGCTCAAGGCCCTGGCGGACGGCAAGCTCGACATCGTCATCGGCACCCACCGGCTGATCCAGAAGGACGTCAAGTTCGCCCGCCTGGGGCTGGTCATCATGGACGAGGAGCACCGCTTCGGCGTGCG
>JAHJNP010000387.1 GCA_018820745.1 Gammaproteobacteria bacterium | reverse complement strand
TCTGGCGTTGTACCAGAGGAACAGGAACAGGAGGATGCCGATCAGGGGCAACATCAGGCCACGACCCAGTCGCATGAGCTGGTCCGCTGTCGGCAGCAGGCGTCCCGGGTTCTGGCTGATACTCAATAGGGTGGTGCTTTTCATGGTGTGTCCTTTTACAACAGGCGAGGTATGGGCCGCCGCAAACCCACCCCCGAAGGGGGGCAGAGGCGGGCCTTATGGCTTCCCGGTGCCTTTCAGGCCGATCTTGAACTGCTCCAGATAGGCGTTGGGCTTGCTGCCGTCATAGGTGATGCCGTCGATGAACTCGCTCTGCGGCGGCTTGAAGCCGGTTTCCATGGCGAAGTCGGGGAAATCGGCGGCGCTCATCTTGCCTTCGGCAATCAGCTCCTTCGCGGCCTGGGCATAGATGTCCGGGCGGTACACCTTTTTCGCCACGTCCATATACCAGCTGTCCGGCTTGGCTTCCGGGATCTGGCCCCAGCGGCGCATCTGGCCCAGGTACCAGACGGCATCCGAGTAGTAGGGGTAGGTGGCGTTGTGGCGGAAGAAAACGTTGAAGTCCGGGACGTCGCGCTTGTCGCCCTTCTCGTACTCGAAGGTGCCGGTCATGCTGTTGGCGATGACCGCCTCGTCCGCGCCGACGTAGGTGGGCCTGGACAGGATCTTCACCGCCTCGGGCCGGTTGGCGTTGTCGTTTTCATCCAGCCACCGGGCGGCGCGGATCAGGGCCTTCACGACCCGGATGTGCGTGTTGGGATACTTGTCCGCCCAGGCCTGGGAGACGCCGAACACTTTTTCCGGGTTGTTCTTCCAGATCTCGTAGTCGGTGATGACCGGCACGCCGATGCCCTTGAACACCGCCTGCTGGTTCCAGGGCTCGCCCACGCAGTAGCCGTTGATGGTGCCGGCTTCCATGGTGGCGGGCATCTGCGGCGGCGGCGTCACGGGCAGCAGCACGTCGGCCTTGATCTGGCCGCTGGTGTCGCCCTTGTCCGGCGCGTAGTAGCCGGGGTTGAGGTCGCCGGCGGCGAGCCAGTAGCGCAGCTCGTAGTTGTGGGTGGACACCGGAAACACCATGCCCATGTTGAAGGGCTTGCCGGCCTTCTTGTAGGCCTCGACGACCGGTTTCAGATAGTCGGCCTTGATGGGGTGAACAGGTTTGCCGTCCGGGCCCATCGGGATGTGCTTCTTCATCTCGTTCCAGACTGCGTTGGAGACGGTGATGCCGTTGCCGTTCAGGTCCATGGAGAAGGCGGTGATGATGTCGGCCTTGGTGCCGAAGCCGATGGTGGCCCCGAGGGGCTGGCCGGCCAGCATGT
This sequence comes from Gammaproteobacteria bacterium, assembly GCA_018820745.1. GTDB lineage: Bacteria > Pseudomonadota > Gammaproteobacteria > Burkholderiales > Thiobacillaceae > Thiobacillus. The sequence continues at coordinate 5,688 of JAHJNP010000387.1, read as the reverse complement.
GGGCGCCGTCCAGCTGGCCGTCGATCACCCGGTCCAGCAGCACCTTCCAGTTGGCCTGGGCCTCGAGCGTGACATACAGTCCCTCGTCCTCGAAGAATCGCTTCTCGTAGGCGATGGCCAGGGGGGCCATGTCAGTGAGCTTGATGAAGCCGAATTTCAGGTCCGGCTTTTCGGCGGGGCCGACAGCGCCGGTCGTGGCAGGCGCCGCCATTTCAGCGGCGGGCGTTGTCGTCTCCGTGGGGGCTTCCTTGCCGCAACCGGCCAGGGATAGCGCCAGCGCCAGGGGGGTGAGCATAAGGCCCTTCACGACCTGTCTTCTGTTCATCATGGTTCTCCATACAAGTTGATAGTCACTGCAAACCCGTTGTCGGCATCCTCTGCACGGAGCGCACCATCCGGATGGGCGAAAAAAAGCGTCCCCTGCGCGTGTAACCGTGCGGAAAGGACGCCGTTGTCCAAACTACTGAGTGCTGACATTGTTTCGACCCGAATGGTCTAACGTGTCAAGCAAGGTAGAGCAGCTACCATGCCAGCTGCTTAAGTGACTGATTTGTCAGGATTGATAAATCGGCACTGGCCATTTCCGGGTTGAAAATGCACGGTCATGGTGCGGCATGCATCGGGGAGGGACTCAAACTGTGCGCGCCGTTGCCGTCGCGCATCAGGCCGCGGCACTCAGGGGCCGGCCTGTCAGAACTTGATCCCGAAGCTGTCGGCATACTCGTCCGGGCGCTTGCCATCCCACACCACGCCATCCATCAATCTTGAAGCGCGCATGTCGGATTCGGGCAGGGGGGTTCCGGTCTGGATAGCGGCCTGTGTGTATAGATCGATCTGGTTGATCTGCCGGGCAACGGCGAGGTAGTCCGGGTGCGCTTTCAGCAACCCCCAGCGCTTGTGCTGGGTGAGAAACCACATGCCGTCGGACAGGTAGGGGAAGGGTACCCGGCCATCGTTGTAGAAGCGCATGGCGTGCGGGTCATCCCATGCCTTGCCCCGTCCATCTTCATATTTGCCGAGGAAGCGCCCTTCGATCACTTCCAGCGGTGCGTTGACATACGCTTCGGCCGAAATCAGCCGGGCGACCCCGGAACGGTTCTCGGGGTTGTCGATGTATCGGGCGGCCTCAAGCAAGGCCATCGTGATCGCGCGCGCGGTGTTGGGGTGGCGCTTCACAAAACCGGCCGTCGTGCCGAGCACCTTTTCGGGGTGGTCGGCCCAGACGTCCTGGGATGATGCGACCGAAAAGCTCACCTTGTCGAAGATGCCGCGCGCATTCCACGGTTCGCCGACGCAGAAACCGTCCATGTTCCCGATGCGTGCGTTTTCCACCATTTCCGGCGGCGGCACGGTAATCGTCTTGACCTCGGTGAAGGGATTGATCCCATGGCTTGCCAGCCAGTAATACAGCCACATCGCGTGGGTGCCGGTGGGAAACGTGTGGGCGAAGGTGAACTCGCGCGCCCCGGTCTTGATCAGCCTGGCGAGCGCCGGGCCGTCCGTGACCCCCTCGCGCAGCAGGTGATTGGCGAGCGAGATGCCCTGGCCATTGTTGTTGAGGGTCATCAGCACGGCCATGTCCTGTTTCGGCCCGCCGATGCCCAGATGAACGCCATAAACCAGGCCGTACAGCACGTGAGCGGCGTCGAGTTCGCCACTCAGGGTCTTGTCGCGCACCGCAGCCCATGAGGCTTCCTTGCTGGGCACGATGTTGATGCCGTACTTTTTGTCGAACCCTTTGGCTGCAGCCACCACCACGCTTGCGCAGTCCGTCAGCGGCATGAAGCCGATCTTCACATCAACCTTCTCGGGGGCGTCTGAACCGGCTGCCCATGCGCCCTGACGCACGCTTGGGGGCACCAGCGCCATCAGCGCGGCGGCAACGGAAAGCCCTTTCGTCTTGTTCATGGAATCTCGCTTGCTCTGATCATGCAGTTGGAATTCGGGTCTGGCTCCGACGCGGCACACGTTGCGTCGCGTCGAATAAATAAAAAAGCGTCGCCCCGGCGGGCGGACGCCTTTGTCCGAGAGTCAATCGCGTTGTCTATCAAGGCCACATCATTGCGGCGCTTCATCCCCATTCCAGCAATGCCCGTGCCTGCCTGGAAAAAACCCGGGAACGACGGGCCTTTCAACCCGATGGAGGCGCGGGCGTCTGGAGACATGCACCGATTCCGGACACACCAGGCGTGTGATGCACCAAACGCTTTCATCCCGTTTTCTGCAGCACTTGCCGGGCGATGTCCACCAGGCGCAAGCCGCGGTCCATGGCGGCGCGGCGCATCTCGCGGTACACCTCGGGTTCTGCGGCGCCCGTTTGTTTGATGAGCAAAGCCTTGGCCTGATCGATCAGTTTGCGTTCCGACAGCTCCAGGCGGGTTTGTTCCAATTGATCGTGCAGCGCCTGAAAGGCCTCGAAGCGCGACACCGCCACATCGAGAATCGGGCGGAGGCGCGCCGGGTCGAGCCCGTCCACCACATACGACGTCACCCCGGCCTGCGTTGCCGCGCGAATGGCGTCGGGGCTGCCGTCACCGGTGAACATGACAATGGGGCGCGGGCAATCCTGATTCACCACGCAGATGTGTTCAAGCGTGTCCCGGTCGGGCGAGTCCTGCGCAATGATCACCACATCGGGGCGCAGCGCCTGGATCTGGACGTCCAGGCTGCGCGCGGAATTGAGCGTGGCGGTGACCACGCAGCCCGCTTTTTCCAGCGCCGGCACCAGCATCGCCAGCCGCTCGGGCTGGTTTTCAACGATCAAGACACGCATGTTCGGTTCATGTTTTTCCGATCTGGAAAAAAAGGCGGCCTCCGGAGAGGCCGCAAAATCGGAGGAGACTGCCTGAGCAACCTGGCCTTGCGGTTTGGAAACTCACTTGAGATATAGCAGGGGGCGTGCCAGATTCGAGAGTGTTTGATTATCAAATACTTATGTGTTTGTGCGGGTTCGGGTGGGCGTGTCTGCGTGAACGGTTGTGGTGCATGGGGTGGGTGAATGGAATCAAAATGGGGCGCAGATGGGGGGCGTCGTTGCGAGCTAGGCGCGAAGCACCTCTGGTGGGAAAACCTTCGCGGAGCTGTTGACCGTTGGCCGGGGGTTGCCCGGCGGCAAGTCACTTTCTTTTGCTTCGCCAAAAGAAAGTAACCAAAGAAAAGGCGCCCCCGACATACCCGAATTCCCGAAGATCAAGCGCGTCGAGTGGGCGGCAAAGAACTCGCCCCGCTTTTGTAGCGTTAATTAATTTTGTGAGCGGGGCTCAAACACCTTCGCCGCCCGTCCGGCAGGGCCGATTCTCGGGAATTCGTGGCTGTCGGGGTCGCCTTCTTTTGGTTACTTTTCTTGGCGAGACAAGAAAAGTGACTAGCTGCCGGGCTACCCCCGGCCAACGGGCCCCAGTACCGCGATATCTTAACTACTCAACCGTCACTTGCACTTCATCTCCGGCGTCAGCTTCATCCACCTCGCCAGCCAGTTCTTCGCCCGCTCCCGCGCATGCCGCTTGGCGATCTTCTCCTCCGGCGTCTGGTCGGGGCGGAAGTCGAACGCGCGCCGCGCCATCGGGTATTCCTGCCATTCCACCGGAATCCCGCGTTCCCACAGCGCATAGAACGCGCGGCCGCCATTCATGCGGCGCAGTTCGAAATCGTCGTCGCCGATGAGGAACAGGATGGGCGTGTTGAGTTGTCCCACTTCGGGTGCGATGCTGAACAGTTGCTCGGGTTCGGGCGCGTTGGGGTTCTGCATGTGGCCGTAGTAGCTGACGATGGCGGCGATGTCCGGGCCGCGTTTGGCGGCCAGCCTGATCGCGTAGTACGGCCCGCGCGACAGGCCGACGATGCCGACCGGCTGCTTGCAGGCATTCGGCAGCGACTTCAGGTAATCCAGCCCGGCTTCGACGTCGAGTTCGGTTTCGGGGTTGTGCGCCGACGGCCAGCGCTCGATGAAGCGGCCGCTCTGCCAGTCGGGGGCGACGACCAGGAAGCCCTGTTCGGCGAGTTCGCGCACGTGGGCGCGTTCGTCGCCTTCGTAGCCGCGCTTGGCGTGGATGAATAGCACCGGCGGGAAGGGGCCTTTTCCTGCCGGCGTGGCAATCTCGACCGGCACCTCGGAACCGTCGGCGGCCTTGATCGTTGTCTTGCGCAGCTCGACACTGTCGGCAACGGCCGGGGCGGCCAGCGTCGATGCTAAGATGGCGGCCGCGATGACGAGTTTTTTCATGGTCTCTTCCTGTGGTTTTTCTGGCGAGTATTCTAGGCCAGTGACCTGATTTCCCGCACAGTCCAAACGTTTCAGTGAACGCTTCCATCGAAGAACCGGTGATCCCCCCGCGCCTGCAGCGCCCGCTGGCGGCGGTGTGGATTTCGCTGGGCTTGCATGCGGCGCTGCTTGCGCTGGTGCAGGTGGTCCCGCCGGCGTCGCCGAGCCTGAACGAACCGGTGATCGAGGCGCGGCTGGTGTCGACGCCAGCCGTTCTGCTCGCCGTGGAGACGGCGCCCATGGCGTCCGAAGTGGAAATGCCGACTGACCCGTCTCCAGAGGCCATGCCCTTGCCCGCACCGAGCGAGGCGGCGGACGCGCTGCCGGTGGCCGAGCCATTGGTCCCGCCGCCCGCCGAGCAGCCTGCTGCAATCGCGCCGCCCGTTGCCGAAATGCAGCCAGTCGAACCCGCTCCGGCAGCGTCACTTTCCACCCCTGCAGCGGTAGCGCCTGCCGCGTCGGCGCCGGCCTTGGCGATCACCACTTCGGTCGATCTCTCGTATTACGGCGTGCGCGATGTCGATGTGCCGCCGCGCGCGCTGCGTGAAATCGTGCCGGACTATCCTGACGATGCCGACCGCCGGCGGCTGTCGGGCACGGTACGCCTGCAGTTGAAGCTGGAGGCCGATGGCCGAATCGGCGCCATCGAAGTCGTATCTGCCACCCCGCCCGGCGTATTCGACGAATCGGCGCTCAAGGCGTTTGGCGATGCGCGCTTTGCGCCGGCGCAAAAGAACGGCCGCCCGGTGCGCGCGCTGGTGCTGATCGAGGTGGTGTACGACTGGGAAGGTCGCCGGTGATAGAGAGGCAAGAGGCAAGAGGCAAGAGGCGCGCGGTATTGGGCCCGCCCCCGGGCCGATTGCGGGCGGCGGTGCGGCGCGGGCAATCGCGGCGAGGGCGCTGCGCCTACAAGTTCTGTGTCGTTGACCCGTCGGGAGCCGAAGGCTTAAAGCTGCAAGCGGCCTTGCCGGCGTTCATTCGTCGCGGCGGGCCGGCCGCCAGCGCTTGAGGGTGAGCGCGTTGGTCACCACGCTGACGCTGGAGAACGCCATCGCTGCGCCGGCGATCACCGGGCTCAGGAAGCCGAACGCGGCAAGCGGAATCCCGACCACGTTGTAGACGAAGGCCCAGAACAGGTTCTGCCTGATCTTGGCGTAGGTGCGTTTGGAGATGTCGATGGCGTCGGCCACCAGCGCCGGGTCGCCGCGCATCAGGGTGATGCCGGCGGTGTGCATGGCGACGTCGCTGCCGCTGCTCATGGCGATGCCGACGTCGGCGGCGGCGAGCGCAGGCGCGTCGTTGATGCCGTCGCCGACCATCGCCACCGTCTTGCCTCTAGTCTTCAGCCGGCTCACCTGGGCTTCCTTGTCCGCCGGCAGCACCTCGGCCAGCACGCGGTCGATGCCGAGCGCCGTGGCTGCGGTCTG